>CAXBJE010000024.1:0-14514 GCA_963975525.1 uncultured Owenweeksia sp.
TGCCTGAAGTTATACTTATAACGGGAAAACCAGGACCCTCCAATAGCATAGTCAACCCTGCGATGCAGGATAATGTGCTGCTTCATACCAAAAAACACACTCGCCAAAACAGCTGAACCATGGGCATGGCTATCATGTGCGTGTACAATGTTCACCTTATTCTGTTTCACCATGCGCGCTAAAGTGGCTGCAAAACCCAGGTCTTGAGAATGGCTTCGTTTGCGAGCCACATACCTGATTTGGTTTGCTTCGCACCACTTGGCCATTTTGCTGTCTTTGCGGCAAAGCACTGTTTGTGTAGTACCAAGTTTTGCCAATTCGAGAACGGTATAGGCCAGTTGCTGCTCCCCACCTCGCCATGATAATGGAGTTGAAACATGTAAAACGTTGGGGCTAATCATTTTGGGAGTTTTTCGCCTTGCTGAAGCCTCCAAAGCTTTAAGGCTCTGATAAACATGTAGCTGGCATATTGGCAAGAGACAATGAGGCCAATTTTTCCATCCAGGATTCCGAGCTTAATTATATACTTCTTAAAAAAGCCAATCATGGGTTTAAAAAACAGATGCCAGGCAGTTACCTTCTTAATTCGGCTTAATCTGTCATAAGCACCCCAGGTAGAGTAGCGGTCAGATTTAGCCAGGTAATGGGTAAGGTCTTTATAGGTATGGTGTTCTAATTTATGTTTAAGAAAACCCGTTTTGCCATCCACAATTACCTCTGAGTGCACATTTTTGTCCTCATAGCGGCATTTACTCTTTCTGAAAAGGCGTATCACTTTGTCGCCCTGCCATCCGCTGTAGCGGAGACGTTTACCCATTAAATAATTCTTGCGGTATATCCAATAAGCATCTTTATCAGGATTGGCCAAAATGCGCTTTATCTCCTCTTGAAGTTCCGGGGTTACGCGTTCATCAGCATCTACAAGTAAAATCCAGTCGTTATTGGCTTGTGGTATAGCCCAGTTTTTTTGCGAGGCCGAGTGTTCATATTCCCTTTGAATAATAAACTCGGTATACTTTTTTGCCAATTCCACGGTGCGGTCAGTAGAGTAGGAGTCCACTACCATAACTTCATCAGCAAATGCCACGGATTTCAGCACCGCTTCAATATTGTGCTCTTCGTTTCCGGTGGGGATTATTGCAGTTAGTTTATGCATGGCGCAAAACTAAGATTTCATTGATTGATACAACCGCATCCATGTTTTGGCAATGGACTCATCAGAAAAGTTTTGAGCAAACTCATAGCCCGTTTCGGCCATTGTTTTGCGCAAGTCTTCATCATCCCAAACCTTTTTTAGGGCTGCCGTAATTTCCTGTTGATCTTCAGGGTTAACCAATATGGAAGAAGGTCCGGCCACTTCGGGTAAACTGCTGTTGTTGGAGGTTATAACCGGAGTTTTAGACACCAGTGCTTCTAAAACCGGAATCCCAAATCCTTCAAATATAGATGGGTAAATAAACACATTTGCTACCCTGTACAGCTTTGCCAACAACTCATCTTCTTTCACCTCAGGGGTAAAAATTAAGTGGCGAATACCATCGTATTTTTTTAAACCCGACATCTGCTCCCAAAACTTGGTTTTACGGCCTACATATACAATGGGGATGTCCAGTTCAAGTTGAGCCTCAAGCAGTTTATCAACCCCTTTACGGATTTCCAGTGTTCCCACAAAAAGGGCAAATTTCTTTGGAAGGCCATATCTGTCGCGTACATCCTGAGGCTCTTCATCCTCAAATTCCTTCCAGTATATAGGGTTTACGCCCTGGTAAATTACCTTAATCCGTTCTCTGGGAATGTGCATGAATTCCACCAAATCATTTTTGGTTTGCTCACTAATAGCCACAATTTCGTCCGCGCGCCTGCATGCCGATTTAAGCTTACGGATGTAAATCTTACGGTCAATATAATTGTAGAGCTGTGGGTAGCGCATAAAGATGAGGTCATGCACCGTAAGCACCGATTTTACACCTTGCTTACCCAAGCCCAGCGGCAGTTCTTGCGCCAAGCCATGAAATATTTCAATACCATCTTTCTTTACCCTTCCGCTCATAAGGCGTTGTCGCCAAATGTTGGCATACAGTGGATTTGCAATTGAAGGATTTTCTTCAACTACAGATGGCAAAAATTCACCAAAAGGAACTTTACCTGCTTTTGGGTTGTAGAGGTGATATTTATTTTCAGGATAGAATGTAGCCAAAGACCGAATCAGGTTTCGGCCATAATTGCCGAGCCCGCTCGCGTTGTGGTAAATTCTTTTGGCTTCGTACCCGATTTTCATTTTAATAAGAAGTAATTAGTACTCAGTATTTAGTATTGAGATTTCAGAGCACTTTACCCCTGTCACACTGAGCGATAGTTGAAGTGCCTTATTTTCAATTCTTCACTTCAAAATCCTTTCATCCTGAGCGCTAGTCGAAGGGCTCCTTCCAAACCAATATCCCATTATTTACAATGCCCAATGCCTTGCCCTGAAGCTCTCTCCCAATAAAGGGTGAATTATGAGATTTGCTTTGAATGTCTTTTTTGGTGAAAGTCCATTTTTCGGTTGGATCGAAAAAGGTGAACTCAGCCCAACTGCCCTCTGTTACCGATGGAATATCCATACCCAAAACCTTACGGGGATTGATGGCTATTTTTGAAATGATGTCCTCTATTTCCAAGCCATCATTTTGTAAGGTGCCAAGTGCGCCAAACAGCGTTTCTAGTCCAATCACACCAAACTCGGCCTGGTCAAACTCACATTTTTTGTTTTCAATATCTACGGGAGTATGGTCGCTTGTAATCACCTGAATAAGGTCTTCCTTTAAAGCCTCAATCAAAGCTTGGCGGTCTTCTTCACCTCGTAGAGGCGGAAGTGTTTTATAGCGGGTATCGTAGTTCTCTAATTCAGCATCTGTAAAAAACAGGTTAGCCACGGCTACATCTGCTGTAAAAGGTGTTCCCTTTTCGTGTGCATTTTGCAATAAGCTTACGCCTGATGCAGACGACACTGCCATAAAGTGTATTCCACTTTCTGCATAGGTGGCAAGGTGTAAATCGCGAAGCATGGCAACTTCTTCGGCCAGTTGGGGGATTCCCTTAAGGCCAAGATAAGTGCTTACCTCTCCTTCGTGCATTTGCCCTCCACGAGACAGGCTTTCATCCATTGCAAAAACATGAACGGGAGGCGCAAAACTTTTCCCGTAAAGGAGTGCCAGTTTCATAAGCGCGGCATTGGTGAGGGGCTTTTTACCATGACTAAATGCTACTGCACCTGCCTGGTACATATCATACATTTCGCTGAGTTCCTCTCCATGCAGGCCTTTGCTCAAACTCCCGTAAGGGTATAGGCTTACCGGGAAGCCCTCGGCTTGCTGGTAGATGTATTCAATATCTGCCTTGCTATCTATTGCCGGTGAAGTTTCCGGACTGATGCCCACTGCTGTAAAACCACCAAAAATAGCCGCATGGATTCCGCTTTCTAAGTCTTCGCGTTCTTCATGGCCAGGGTCGCAAAAGTTGGCACGTAAATCAAACCAACCCGGGCTGATGTGCATATTTTTATGCTCAATTACCTTGGTGTCGTCATCTGCGCTAAGCGTATCCGCAATGGTTTTTACCTGGTCATTTTCAATAAGGATATCTTTCACCGAAAGGTGATGCGGTGAGTTGGGGTCAATAATCCGGGCTTGTTTTACCAGTAGTTTGGTTGTTTCCATAGGGTTATTTCCACAGTTTTATTAAAATGATTTCCATCAATAAAAATAGTAATGCTGCCGCCAAAAACCATTTCCAAAGTGAAGTGCCGTTATATCGCTCGCTTATGGAGAAACCAATTTCCTTGGCATCAGCCTCCAGTATACTGCTGCTTTCCAGTCCAAAACGGTTGGCAATTTCCTCATCGGTTAAAAAGCTCCACCGGCTTTCTTGTGGTGATGGGTTGAGGGCCAAAAAGCCTTGTGCAGCACCATTTTTAGAAACATCGTAAGTCCCCGGTTTTAGCTCTGTAGGCAAATCATATAACTCCACCGTTTGGTTACGGGTTCGCTGTCGCGGAATAAGTTCTTGCCCATCCACCATCATGCTCAAGGGGCTTTCGCCAGATTGATTTACCACAAACTCTGGCCCTTTAGCCTTTCCCGAAAGGGTATAAAGGGCGGTGCTGGTGCGGCTAAAAAGGGCGGCATTAAGCATTACAGGTACAAAAATGGGATGGGAAGAAAAGTTGGTTTTAGCCAGGTTGGTGGTAACCAATAATAAAGTACCCGTACCAACAGGTATGCGGCTTACCATTGGGTTTCCATCGGCCAGCGTTATAAGCGGATAGCCCACAGATGAACTGTATTGGTAATGCTCTTCACTTTTTGGGAGCGATGGCTTTTCGGGTGTGCTGCTAAACACTCCTTTAAAATGCGGGTCTTTATAGCTAATATCAAGTGCATTGGCTGGGGGGCGCTTTTCGCCTAAGGCGGGTAACCTTAAGTTGGCCAATACATTGTTAATGGCCTCAGCGCTGCTAGCAGAGGGAATCAGTACCACCGTTTTTCCGGCATTTAAATTTTCGCGAACCGCTTGAGTAAATCCACTAGGGACGGTTTCAGGAGCATCTAAGATGATGAGGTCGTAATTGCCCAAAGTGGAATAGTCAATGCGGTTGAGTTCATTAAAACCGATATTGTAAATACTGTCTCTAAACAGCTTTTCAAATTTTGGACGGAATTCTTCATTTCCCGTAAGGAGGATATCAAACGGGCGATTGACACTATAGGTGAAGAAAAACTTGTTGTCAAAATAAGGGTTGCCGGCATCCACGGAAATTTCGCCTTTGTAGGCTTTGGCCTCATCTACCCTCAGGGTAAAAGTGGTGGTTGTTTTACTTCCGGCTGGTATTTCCACCTCCTTTGCACCTTGCAGCTGTCCATCTAAACTTAGGTTTATAGAAACCTTACGGTTATCCTCGCTACCCGAATTACTCAGCTGTACCTGTAATTCCTGATCAAACCCCGGCTGTAGAATAGGTCTTTCAAACCAGGCGCTATCTATGGCAATGTTACCCAGATTCTGTTGCGTGCGGAAAGGCACTATGGTTTGTCGCCATTCCTCGGGACCAGTAATATCTTCCGCGAAAGCGGTATTTTGAAAATCAGAAAGCCAAAACAATTCAAGGCTGGTATTTCCTTCTTTTTCCTGTGCCTGCTTTAGCTTGTCCACTATTTCTTCGCTTTCGCGGAAAGCATAGGAGGGCGTAATGGCATCTACCAAATCAATGGCTTGCTGCTTATTGTAATAGCGTTGTTGGCGTCCCTGAAAATCGTTTGTCAAAATCTGAACGCGGTAATTTTCCGGTAATCCCTTTATGATTTCAACGGCTTGGTTGCGCGCCTTTATCAAAAGTGAATTTTGGTCTTCTCCACTTAGCATACTGGGGGAATTGTCGATATACAAGGCGGCATAGTTACCCGTATCAACATTGTTTACTGCAGAGGGGAAGTATGGATTGGCAAATGCCAAAACAATAGCCGCCAAAGCCAGCATCCGCGCAAGCATAATAAGCAACTGCCTAAGCCGGTTTATAGACTTGGACTG
This sequence comes from uncultured Owenweeksia sp., assembly GCA_963975525.1. Taxonomy (GTDB): domain Bacteria; phylum Bacteroidota; class Bacteroidia; order Flavobacteriales; family Schleiferiaceae; genus Owenweeksia. The sequence goes on from CAXBJE010000024.1 coordinate 5,566, forward strand.
CTTTACCACATTTTGCAAAAAGCGGGTATTACTGAAATAAACAGTGGTATATCTCCTGAAATTAAATAGGTGGATGAGCAGCGGAATGGAGAGCGCTGTCAGGGCCCAAAGAAACTGTGGGTATAGAAACTTCATTGGGTGGCGAAGGTAATTTTTTGATGCAAGACTTTAGACGTTAGATTTTAGAAATTAGATAACGTGTATCAGATTTATTTCATGCCCTTATTGGTCCTAAAGATTTTCTGTTGAACAATTTCCAAAGGTGGATTTGTTTTTGGGTTTTTGTCATGGTTTTCCAAATTGCATTGTGGAAAGTGGAAAACCCCGCCAAAAAATGGTGAGATTGTTGGCTTTTGGTAGACCCCGCGCTAAAGCACGGGGTTACTGATATGCCACCCCTCTGGGGTGGTTAGATGCAAATTCTCTAGGGCAGCGGAAACCTATTTTTCTATCCCCAAAACCTCTGTACAAAATTTATCTATTTCATCTTGCACCACCTGATAGTCTTCTGATTTTACATAGGAAGCTATAACATGGTCACCGGGTGTGGTTAGGGCTACCATTCTCTTTTTATCCTCCGGGGTTCCCAGCTGTTCGTGCATTTCGGGGATTACGCTTACATCAACCACATTGTCCTGGTTTTCTTCATCCTTGCAGTAATACAGGTTAAGGACGGGACATTTTATTTTCTGAAAAGTGCTTTCCAGCATCGTAGTTTCCAAAAGCTCCTCCAATTGTACCGTGGCTTCAGCAGGATAAATGGTATCCCAATATTGCGGAGCCTCAGGCTGTTTATGTTTTATAATTCTGCTTTCTCCACCATAAACTAAACGCGCTATTTGTAGTCCCCATGGGTCATTCAACAAAACGGCAGCAGGGTTTTTAATCTTAATATTGGGAGAGAGGTTAATAAGCGCGTAAACCTTATCGGGAAAATCGGCCGCCATTTTTAGTGCCAACGTACCACCTGTAGAAGTGGAAATGATAATTACTTTTTTACCCAGTTTTTCGGCAATGGCCAGTTCCTCCAAAGCAGATTCCCAAATATTTTCTGCGGTGAAGTTACCCAGCTGATTGTTTTTTAAACCATGACCTGTAAGGCGAGCCAAATACAAGTTGCTGTTGAACATCTGCGCTATATTTCGGTGTACCGGGTCACCTTCCATCCGGCTGGCTGAAAAACCATGCAGGTAAAAGAATACGTATTCTGTAACAGCCGGAGTGTCATTGGCCCAAACAATTTTGGCGTTATTCTCCTCCCTCAAATCCTCTTTAGCTTCACGAGTGTTTACATAGGGTTCCATTTCATTCAACTCCAATGGAAGCACAGGCATACTTTGAGTGTATTCCGGTATTTCGGGCTCAGGCCCCATGTAGTAGCCAAGCGCCAAAAGGGCAATTACGAGTAGAGTTATTCCGGTCTTTTTCATAAAAGAATTACGAGTAAAGTAGAAGTAAAGGCCAAACTACTAAAATTTAGGTGGCGGCAGGAGATTTAATGGCCCAATGATTTTCCAAAAGCGATTCTATTCTAGCTGCTTCAGCCTTGGCCGGATTTAGATTGGGGAGTCTATCTAAGAGAATTTTATTGCCTTTGGTATCTGTTGCAAAAATCTGGAAATAGTTGTCTTTGTCTTGAGCCAACTCAACCCTGATGAAATCACTCTTTTGAATTTCTTTTGACTTAATCAGTTTTGGAATAAAACCCACTTTGTAGCCTTGTTCTAGCTTATAATATGTAATGCGAGTGATGAGATTTAACTTGCTTAGAGAAGATGTAATGAACGAAAGTACCAAAGAAAGAACCACATAGAACACACCACTGCTTGAATTCTCATCAATGGTCAGTTTAATAAAAAAAAGAAGTCCACAAAAGAATAACAGGATTGAGAGGATTGTAAGTAGCCATGAAGCCCATTGGAATTTTGATTTGGTATTAATAACTGTGGCATTCATGTTTATTCTGTTGTTCATTACTATAATCTACCTCACCCTCGGTCCCTCTCCTACAGGAGAGGGATGTCGCTGCCAAAAGCTATCAGCAATGTTTACAGGTTTATCTGGGCCTCTCTCTTAGGAGAGGGTTTGGGATTGACTACCCCGCCTTTCAGGCACCCCTTCGTATTCGAAGGGGAATTTACTTCACTTCAGTAGCATTTTTAAGCACATAATTGAACTCCTCCAAATTAGAATTATTGAGATGTAACGTGCCAACCATGGTAACCACATCATCGGTTTTATACTTGCGATGGCTGCCTTTAAACTTAATGGTCATAACGCTTTCGGGGCCGGCTCCACCACAGAAGAAACAGTTGCTAAAAGGGTAGGCTGAAAGGGCGAACATTCCATCTTCCACGTCCATTGGTATCATATATCCTTTAATGATTACCTGCTTGCCATCCAGGGCTTTTATTTCTTCCGGAAAAACGGGGTAAAGGTACCAGGCCTCATATTCGGGATAGTACTTATCCTCAAATTTAACCTTGGCTAAAAATTTCCAGTCTATTAGCTTGGCATTGCCCGATTGGGCCATAATGGCTGATGATGCAACCAGTAGTGCAGAAAAAAGTAGAATTCGTGCTTTTGTCATTATCCGTGAATTTCGGCATTGCGAATTACAAAAAACAGGCCGCTCCCATCGCGGTTCAGTTTAAAAATGCCTTTTATCATTACATATTCGTCTGTGGCAAACCTCCCCGGGTTTTTATCAAACCGCAATTCAATCACAGTTTCGGGGCCTGCGTTACCGCAGAAGAAACAAGAGGTAAATGGATTTTTAGAGAGGGCATATTTCCCGGCTTCCAAATCTATGGGGATGAGATAACCCGAAATGGCTACTTCCTCATTTTCGTATTTGGTTTCCAAAATGGAAGGGAACTGCGGAATATAATCCACCGAGCCATCTTTAGAAGGCGTGGTTTGGTAAGTAGTCATCCCCAACAGCTGCCAAACCAAAGGTTTTTGAGCGGAGGCGGTTACTCCACAAAAGAGCGCCATAATTACAGTAAGCTGTTTAAGCATCTGATAAAACTTTTGAAATATTAAGTCGGTAAGCCTGAAAGGCCGGGATGATGGCAGCTACAAAACCTATGCCCAGTGCAGCAGGCAATAGAAGGGCTTCGTTAACAGTAAGCCAGGTCATCTGTAAGCTGTACTGATAAGCACCTTCGGCCATTTGAGAAATGGTGTATAATGCCGCCTTGCCAAGTATTAATCCGAAGATGTATCCAAGGGTGGCAATCAGCAGACCTTCGAGTAAAACGATTAAAAAAAGTTGTCCGCTGGATGCACCCATGGTACGCATTAAGGCCAATTCAAACTTCCGCTCCTTTAATGATTGGTATAGTGAAATGAAAACACTTATCGCAGAAATGAAAACAATGAGGAATGCCAATACTCTTAAAATCTGAACACTGGTGCCCATTAGTGAAAACAACCTGTTTACCTCAATGGCGGGTAGGGCTGCCTGCATATTAGTGTTTTGGTTTACCATGCGTGGGATGGTTAAGTTACCCATCGGGCTGCGGAATTTTATCAGGCCAGCGGTAATTTCTTTGCCTTCATCACTGTGGGTTTGTGTTTCACCTTTGTGGTGATGATGCTCTTCATTATCATGTTCATTGTGAGCATGGGCCGTTTCGGGAGTGCCCATACTCACTTCAGTAACAGCATTATTACTGTCGCGATAAGTGTGTTGGGTTGTATCAACTTCAGCCTGGTGAGCCTCTTCATCATGAGAATCATGCACAGCCCAAACGCTTGAAACCTCTGTAAGTATCAATTTATCAACTACAGTTCCTGTTGGTTTCATTACGCCAACCACGGTATAGGAAAAGTGGTCATGGTGATCCATGTCATTAATGAGGCCGTGGCTTCCGCTGAATTTTGTTCCGAGTTTTATTCCTAAAAGTTCTGCAGCACGAGCTCCCATGGTTACTTCACCACTTTTGCTCCACCACTTTCCTGCGGCCAGCTCGGCTTCGTAGTGTTTAGCGTATTCGTTGGTGGTGCCTACAATGCGGTAGCCTTCATAATTATCACCATAGGCTAATGGAATGGCTTTTGCCACCAAGGGGTTTTTAGAAAGCTTTTGGAATTCCTGTAAAGAGATGTTGCCGGTAGGGGCATCAATTTGGTACACACTACTAAGGATTAGTTGTAATGGACTACCCTTGGCACCCACCACCATATCAATGCCTTTAATGTTTTTGGTGAATTGCTTTTCGAGTTGTTCCGTTGTGCCCATCAACATTATAATAATGCCCACCCCAAATGCCAAAAGCATAACGCTAAGGAAGGCTGATAGTGGTTTGTAGCGGATGTTGCTTATGCTGATCTTTCCTATGTTCATAGCTCCAGCACGTTTTTAAAGCGTTTTTTCAATCGCTGATCGTGGGTGACCACAATTAGGTTGGCGCCATAAGAGAGGGCCGTGTTTTCCAGAAGTTGAGCTACCCGTTCGGCATTAAAATCATCCAGTGCACTGGTGGGCTCATCGGCCAAAATAACTGCTGGCTCGTTTATCACGGCTCGCGCTATGGAAACTCTTTGTTGTTCGCCCACACTAAGGTTGGATGGCAGTTTGTTCAGTTTATCCAATACATCCATTTGTTGTAGCACGGCTCTTATCCTGCCAAGGTCTTCTTTTTTACCGGCAAGTTTTTGAGCCAGCAGTAAATTATCCTTCACCGTAAGGGATTTTACAAAATAGGAGCGTTGAAAGATGAGACCGATATTTGTCCCGCGAAAGCGATCGAGTGCCCGGCTCTTTAAGGTTGTAATATCTGTTTCCCCAAGTTTTATGTTGCCTGAGCTGGGTTTTAAAATTCCCGCAAGGAGGTGTAGAAAGGTTGTTTTGCCCTTACCCGATTGACCGAGAATCAATTGCTTCTCATTATTGGGTAAATACAAGTCGGGGAACTTAATCAACGGACTGCCGTTGTATTGAAAATGAAGGTTATTTGTAGCTACAGCCATAACGTTTTAACGAGGGGTGCAAAGCTAAATTTTAAACACAACACTTTGAAACTATGAAAACATTGGTAGTAGGTGCCAGCCACAAACCCATAAGATATTCATACATGGCGGTAAAGATGCTGCACGAGTATGATCATGAAGTAGTGGCGTTGGGTAACCGGGCACGTGAGGTAGAGGGTTGGAAAATCTTAGACGGACATCCGGAACTTTCAGGTATACATACTATTACGGTTTACCTGAATGCGCTGAATCAACAAGAGTATTACGATTACTTTATAGGGCTAAAGCCTAAAAGAGTGATTTTTAATCCTGGAGCGGAGAACCGCGAGTTGGAAATGCTTCTACAAAAAAATGGAATTGAAACTCTGGAAGCCTGTACTTTAGTAATGTTAAGAACAGGTCAGTACTAGTTAATCCAGATTTGATCTGATAAGCAGATTGTTCTTTTCCTCATTTAGATAAATGAGCACCTCATGTCCGATAAGGCCCATTTTCTTCATACTAAAACAAGTGCTGTCGGTGAGTAGCTGATCGCAATAACCTGCATTCATAACACCTAATTTCATTTTTACTTTTGGGCGAGTGTCTTCCTGAAATTCTCCGTCATAGGATAATAGGGCTCCCCCTTTTTTGCATCCGCTGTATTGATATTTGATGCAAACGCAGCCGTCCACTTCTTTATAACTCAAAATATAGGTTGTAGCCATTTCGAGGGTGTCAGGCAGTTCAGCTGCTTCAATAATGTCTGCACAGTACATTTCCTCCTGAGTTGATGTTTTTATGTCTTGAGAATCATCAACACCAACCGTTTCTTTGGAGTTGCCACATGATAAAAGTAGTAAAGTGAAAATGATGCTGATATACTTCATTTATTGAACGTTTGTAACTAAAATTTTATACTCTTCAACTGTTAGTTTGCCAACAACTCTAACAATATAAAGTCCACTAATTAATCGGCTGATGTCAATTTTGGTTGGCGTATTCTTAATAGGGGTAAACTTGTCTGAACGATACTTAAGTTTTCCTTGTAAGTCGAAAATTTGAACCTCGATAGGAATAGTATCATCAAAATCAAGAAAATTTAGCGTGGAGTTGCCATTTCGAAAATTAAATGAGGTGGGGTACACTGAAGGAGTGATTACGGAGTCTTTTGGTGCTGGAATTGTATCTCCACACATAGATCCACTTAAAGCTTGAACACCGGAGTTATTAGGATCTAGCCAGGGTGCTAGTTGGCGGTTGGACGCTGTGCCATTACTTTTCCAGCTGTAACTTAATTTTCCAAAATAATCATCCTGTGTTGGGGAGCTACAAGTTGCTGCACCACCCGTAAGCATTCCAGTCATTCGCCCAATAGGGTCAAGAAGTGCACTGCCAGATGAGCCACCTTCGGTAACACCGTGGCCATTTGCTGTTTTACTCCAATAAACCAACCAATGGGTATCTGTATTTGTAGCACCGTATTCGCCACTAACAGCTTGATTTGTATAAGTTGATATTTTTTTAACATCACCTTCAGGGTGGTGCATCACCACTCCATTGGTAGATCCGGTATTAGCCCTGTTCCAACCCAGGTAGTAGGGTTCAAAGTTGGGAGGCTCAGCTCCTATTAGCTCCAGTAAAACAAAGTCGCTTCCGTCATCTCCACCTCCGTCATCGCTTCGGGCAAGTACTTTGGCCCCGGTAATTCTTTTTAAATTACTGATCTGACCCTCGGAAGAAATGTTAGCACAGTCAGGAGCCTCGTAGTTGAAGTAAAACTCCCATTTGCTTACATCCGAAGTATTTGAAAATGTTGATCCTTGTAATCCACAGTGCTCAGCGGTCATGAAAAGTTTTCTGCAATCATAAGCTGTGTTATTTACCATTGCCCCAGTACACCAGCTGTAAAAGCTACCATTCTTTACAAGGATTCTGGCAATAGCCTTTTTCATGGGCTCAAAGTTGTCGCCTTCAGAGCAATTAACATTTACCTCGCAAGGATCGGAGTCTCCAAAATCATCAGTACGGACTTGGTTTTTTGGAAGTTCTAAGCTATAGGACAAAATGGTAACCTGTGGTTTTTGACCAGATGAGTTTTTATAATATAGTGTCAGTTCATCCTTGTAAATGAAACTGCTCCATGAATTGTCATAAAAGTTATCTGCATAAATCGCTTCTATGCGGTTATCTGCTTTATTCAGAATAAATAAGGTATCGTTAAGCGGTACCGCATCAATATTCAAGTAAAGCCTAATTGATAGACTTGGTGCCGAAATTTTGTAATAGTACCCATCTTCCAATGGAGCAATGGCAGAAAGTGATTGATCTACAATAAATTCCTTTGCGTGAAAGTAAATTCTGGAGTTAGCGGATGCAAAATCTAATTCTTCGGTAAGATCAGAAGGTGATACAACGGATGTGGTACCAGTTGAAACCGCTGAGGTTGGCACTTTTTGTCCAGACAAGGTGAAATTCACCAGCGCCACGAACACAAATAAAAAGTAGTGGATTTTCAAGATAATAGTCTTTGTCTCAAAAGGAATTCAAGTTGGTCGTTAGCCCTTTCAAGTTTTTTAATAAGCTCTTTGTTTTCTCTTCTTAAAAAGAAAACTTCAAAAGCACTCTCAATAGTATTTCGAAGTTCATCTTCTTGCCAGGGCTTACTTAGGTACCGATATACCTGCCCCTTATTGATGGCATCAATTACAGCATTAATATCAGAATAGCCAGTTAAAAGGATTCTCATAGGTTCGTCATCAATCTTCTTAACTTCCATTAGCAGCTCAATACCTGTCATTTCAGGCATTCTTTGGTCCGTTATAAGTACGTCAATGGTGTTGTTTTTAAAAATTTCAAGTCCTTCTTTACCTGATTCAGCTATAAATACGTCAAAGGTTCTACGAAACGTAGCCTTAAAGGATTGCAGGTTGTGAACTTCGTCATCAACATATAGCACTCGTATTTTATCTGATTTCTTGTTTTCGTCCATGAGTTTAGGCCAGTAATTACATCGGACAAATTAAAGATATTTTTAAACATTCATTACTTTCGGCCACGCTAACTTCAAACAACGTCATGGTTGAAAACAAGGAGCGGAACCTATATGATGGATTAGAGGGTTTAAAGTTGCCTGATAGTCAGAATTTCAGGCCGCATCTATTCAGAAAAACTAACATTGAAGAACTTACCGATCTCATTTCCAAGCGTGATCCTATTTTTCATGACACCCTCGATTCTCAAATAAAAGAATTGATAAAAATTCGTCATCCAAAGGAAAAACTGGGAAAGGACGAGATAAATGTGAAATTTAAGGAGTGGAAGGCCGGCAATGACCTGAGAACTTATGGAGTTTATGTTTATTACCCTTGGAGCAACCGTTTGGTGCATCTTTTGGATAAAGATGAATTTATTGAGCTAAGAACGTCTCGCAATAAGCATAAAATAACAGATGCCGAGCAAGCCAAGTTGGCTGAAAAATGCATAGGAATAATTGGTTTAAGTGTGGGGCAATCAGTAGCTATGACTGCCGCTACGGAAAGAATAGCAGGCACCATCCGTATTGCAGATTTTGATGACTTAGAATTATCTAACCTAAATAGAATCCGGGCAGGACTAGCGTCATTAGGCCTTCAAAAAACAACCTTGGTTGCGAGGGAAATTGCTGAGATGGATCCATTTATTAATGTGGAAGTATTTGAAAAGGGTATTAATAAGGATAATATTGATGCATTTCTAAATGAAAATGGTAAACTTGACCTCGTAATAGAGGTTTGTGATTCTTTACCCATAAAGATTCTTTGTCGTGTAAAGGCCCGCAAGTTGGCTATCCCAGTGTTAATGGATACCAGTGACAGGGGAATGGTAGATGTGGAAAGGTTTGACCTTGAGCCCGATCGAGAGATTTTGCATGGTAAGGTTGGTATTGAGGATGTTGATGAACTTAACAAATTAAGTGCGGAGGAAATGATGGGTTTATTGATGCGAATGGTG
>CAXBJE010000025.1:0-14480 GCA_963975525.1 uncultured Owenweeksia sp.
GGAGCCTGCGAACTGAAATCCAAAGGCATGCTGAAGGGCGAGGACGTAGAATTGGATTTTAACGGAGCAGTAGAGGCTGATCTGGATCTTACCTGCAATAAGCTGGATGTAGATATGAGCGGAGCTTCTGAATTAACCATAAGAGGTGAGGCTAAAAAAGCCGAGTTTGAAATATCAGGTGCCGGAGATATTGTGGCCGATGAATTTAAAACAGAAAGTTGCCGTGTTGAAATTTCCGGGGCGGGAGAAGCCAAAGTATTTGCTACCGAAACCCTTGATGTGGATGTAAGCGGAGCCGCAGAGGTTCGTTACCGTGGAAACCCCGGAGAGGTAAAGCAGGATGTATCTGGTGCAGCCACCGTAAAACCCTTGTAAATTCCTCAACTTTTCAACCTATAACCTATAACCTATAACATTTAACTCATTCAAAAACAACTACTCTAAAACTCACTACTAACATGACTCTTGAACAAGAAGTATTACTTAAAGCCCAGGCCTGGGACAGCGACAACTATGAACTGGCTATTCGTCAGGAAGTAAAAGCATTAATCAAAAACGGAGGCGATCCATTAGCGGATGCCTTTTATAAAGATTTGGATTTTGGCACAGGAGGCCTTAGAGGTGTTATGGGTGCAGGAACAAATCGTGTAAACAAATACACTTTGGGCGCAGCCACACAGGGTTTGGCCAATTACCTTAAAAAACAATTTCCTGGTGAGAAGGTAAGTGTGGCTATTGCACATGATAGTCGCAATAACTCAAAAGCATTTTGTAAACAAGTTGCAGAAGTATTGGCAGCCAATGGAGTTAAGGCTTATTTGTTTGATGATCTGCGCCCAACTCCGGAGCTTTCATTTGCCGTAAGGCATTTGGGCTGTAAAAGTGGAATTGTAATAACCGCTTCGCATAATCCTCCTGAATACAACGGATATAAGGTGTACTGGAGTGATGGTGGGCAATTAGTGCCTCCGCATGATAAAGGCGTAATTGAAGAGGTGCGTAAGGTAAAGCCCGAAGATGTAAAGTTTGATAACACCACCAATCTTATAGAGGTTATTGGAAAGGAACTGGACGAAGCCTACCTGAAGGAGATTGAGAACCTGAGTTTTAGCGATGCCGGAAAGGACAAGCTAAAAGTGGTTTTTACCAGTATCCATGGCACTAGTATAATCAGTATGCCACCAGCCATGAAGGCGGCAGGCTTTACAGATTTTCACATTGTGGAAGAACAGGCGGAGCCTAATGGCAATTTCCCAACGGTAAAATCTCCAAACCCTGAAGAGGCCGAAGCCTTGAAAATGGCAGTAGACAAAGCCAAAGCTATTAATGCAGATATTGTTATTGGTACTGATCCGGATGCCGACCGAGTGGGTATGGCGGTGCGTGATTTGAATGGCGAACTGGTATTAATAAATGGAAATCAGGCAGCCTCAGTATTGATCTATTATCTTTTAGACCAGTGGAAGGCCGCTGGAAAACTTACAGGAAAGGAGTTTGTGGCCAAAACCATTGTTACTACTGATCTTATTGATAAAATGGCAGCCCATTACAATGTGGATTGCCCCAATTGCCTAACCGGCTTCAAATGGATTGCAGACCTAATCAGAAACAATCCTGATAAGAAATTTATTGGTGGAGGCGAAGAAAGCTATGGTTATATGATTGGCGACTTTGTAAGAGATAAGGACGCAATTGCCAGCGGTGTAATGTTGGCTGAAGCTGCGGCTTGGGCAAAGTCCAAAGGTTCTTCATTTTATGAGGTGCTGATTGATATCTATACCAAGTTTGATTTCTATCTCGAAGATCTTGTTTCGCTTACCCGTAAAGGAATGAAGGGTGCTGAGGAAATCGCTAAAATGATGGAAGATTTCCGAACCAATACCCCACAGGAAATAGGGGGGGAGCGTATTATCCAAATGATGGATTACCAAAGTTCCTTTACCAAAAACCTAGCTGATGGAACCCAGCAACCCATTGAGTTGCCCAAAAGTAATGTGGTACAGTTTATTACTGATAAAGGGACAAAGATTACGGCAAGGCCATCTGGTACTGAGCCAAAAATAAAATTTTACATTAGTGTAAATACAAAGCTGGCTGATAAGTCTGATTTTGGCAGAATCAAAACCGAATTGGAAAGCCGTATTGTGGACATCAAAAAGGGTTTAGGGTTGTAGATTTGCATCGCTAAATGAACTAGTTTGAGTAGTAAAACCTTTTGGTGGATTTTCATAGGAGCCCTTGTAGTTTACTGCTTTGGGTTTTCGGTAGATGTAATGGACGTTGATTCCGCGCAATACGCCAGCATTAGTCGCGAAATGGTGGAGGGCGGCAACTACCTGCAGGTGCAGAACAATGGCCAGGATTACTTGGATAAACCCCCGCTAATATTTTGGGTTACTTCAATCTTTTTCAATCTTTTTGGGTACTCAAACTTGGCTTTTAAAATTGGTTCTTTTCTATTTACACTGCTTGGGGTATATAGTACTTTCCGTTTAGGCAAGTTGTTGTACACCACACGCATTGGGCGTTTGGCCGCAGCTATACTTTTTACCTGTCAGGCCTTTTTCCTTTTTAATAATGATGTAAGAACAGATACCATCCTTACGGGATCGGTGATTTTTGCCATTTGGCAATTGGCCGAGTGGCTTAATACTAAGCGCTGGTTGTGGCTGATTGGCGCTTCGGTGGGCATTGCACTGGCCATGCTTGCCAAAGGACCTGTAGGGTTGATGGTACCGGTTTTGGCTATTGGCAGCTACTTAGTGGGTAAGGGCCGATGGAGTGATTTTGTGAACTGGCAATATTTGGTAATAATAGCCTTGGTCGGGCTAATGCTGACGCCTATGCTATATGGGCTATATACCCAGTTTGATTTACAGCCAGAGAAAAGCGTACCGATGATTACCCCTGAGGGATATAAATATGAAACGGGTGTTTCAGGTCTAGAGTTTTATCTGTGGACACAGAGCTTTGGACGTATTACCGGAGAAAACAGCTGGAGCAATAATTCCGGGCCATTTTTCTTCATTCATAACTTTTTATGGTCATTCCTGCCGTGGGCGCTCTTGTTCGCGATGGCGTTTTTCGGCCGTATTGTAAAGGTTTTTCAAACCTCACTAAAAGGAGAAAAACTGCCCGAGTTGCTAACCCTTGGCGGCTTTATGTTGCCTTTTATAGCGCTGTCAATGTCTGGGTTTAAGCTACCACATTACATTTTTATATTATATCCGTTGGCTGCTATCCTTTTGGCATCGTGGTGGGAAGAAGGCGTTTGGGGGCAAAGTATTAAAGGCTTTAAAGTAACGGCACTGGTAACTCAGCTTTTGATTTGGATTGCCAGCACTGGTGTGCTCTTCTTTATGTATTTCAGATTTTTTAAGGGAGCACCGGTTTATTTTCCAATAGTAGCTGCAATGTTACTACTTGGTGCACTTTTCCTTTTTTTAAGATGGAAGGAGACCTCCGGGAAGTTAATTCTTGGATCTATTCTCGTTTCGCTTGCTGTTAATCTCACTATGAATGCTTGGTTTTACCCGAACCTGTTGGAATATCAGTCGGGGAATAACATCGCGAAATACGCTGAAAGTAATGGGATTGACATTTCTAAAGTGTATGAATACAATTTCTTTGCATACAGTTTTAACTTTTATGGAAACCGAACTGCGGAGGTGCTTACTGATGAGCTTATCCTTGATAGGCTAAAGGCAGGAGAAGATGTGTATGTAGTCACTCAAGATCCTTATCACATGGATTTACGCAAGGATTTTAAAGTACATACACTTTATACTTTTGGCAGGCATTCGGTTACTTTACTTAATATGGAATTTTTGAATCCTGAAACAAGGCTTCAAACTTTAAATCAGGTGTATCTCATTAAAATTTTGGGAGTAGCCGAAACAGAATCACAACAATGAAAAAAGCATTTCTACTAGTAGCTGCATTTCTTTTATTAGCCTGCAATCAAAATAACTCTGTGGAGACACCAGAGAGTAATGAGCCAAAGAATGGTATGTGGCGTGGGGCAATTTCTTTGAATGATAGTATTGATTTGCCTTTCAACTTCACCCTTTCCGGTAAAGACAGTTTGTATACAATCACAATATATAATGGCGAGGAAGCCATTGAAGCTACCGAGCTGACTTGGGATGGAGACTCTCTTAAAATCCAAATGCCGGTATTTGCCAATTATCTATTGGTAAAACCTTCAAAAGATAAGCTAAGTGGATATTATATTAATCCGGATGCAGAAAACTACAGATTGCCATTTGAAGCTTCTTTTGGAGATTCGAGCCGTTTTGCTGTGGGTGATAGAAACTGTTGTGATATTAATAGAAAATGGGCAGTGGAGTTTACTCCAGAAGATGACAAAAAGGATCCGGCCATAGCCTACTTTGAGCAGGAGGGAACGGACATAAGTGGAACCTTTTTAACTGAAACTGGGGACTACCGTTACTTACGCGGAGTTTTATCCGGTAACGATTTAAAGTTGTCGGCTTTTGATGGAGCACACCTGTTTTACTTTGAAGCCACTATTGAAGATGGCCAAAAGATGGAGGGGCGATTCTACTCGGGCCGCAGTTTTATGGAGCCATGGATGGCTTATCGCGATGACAATTTCAAATTGAGAAATGCAGACTCCTTAACCTTTCTTAATGAGGGCTATGATAAGTTTAGCTTTAGCTTTCAGGATTTAAACGGAAAAACCGTTTCGCTGGATGATCCTCAGTTTAAGGGCAAGCCAGTGATTGTACAAATTATGGGTAGCTGGTGCCCCAATTGTATGGATGAAAGTCGATACCTGAAAGATGTGTATGATGAGTATCATTCACAAGGGTTGGAAATTGTGGGCCTTACCTTTGAAAGAGTGAAGGATGAAGAAACGGCAAAGAAACGGGCAGCAAGAATGGTGGATAATTTAAAAATGCCGTACCCAGTGTTACTTGCTGGTTCTACCAGAGAGGATAAAGCGGCAGAGCTATTGCCCTCGCTAAACCATGTTATGAGTTATCCAACGGCTATTTATCTAAACCGCGATCATTCCATCAAAAAAATTCACACCGGATTCTCCGGTCCCGGCACACCGGTGTATGAGGAGTATGTAAAAGAGAATAAGAAAACCATTGAAGAAATGTTGAGGGGGGAGTAGGTAGTAAGGAGTAGGGCGCTATGACTATCGCTCAGTGTGACAAAGTAGTAGGGAGTTTTCTTTTATTGGAATTAGGCCTTATTATATTACTAACTTTTGTCAGGCTGAACACTCACCGCTACTGTCAGGCTGAGCGATAGTCGAAGCCCAAGCCAAAAGCTCGCCACAAAAAAGATTAAACAAATCATAAATCTAAAAATCAAACATAATGACAAACGTAACAGTAATAGGCGCAGGCACAATGGGTAATGGTATTGCTCATGTTTTTGCTCAAAATGGCAATAAGGTAAACCTGATTGATATTTCTGAGGAGAGCCTTAAACGTGGAATGGCTACTATTGGTAAAAACCTTGACCGCATGGTGGCTAAGGAAAAAATTACGGAAGCCCAAAAGGAGGAAACCCTTGGTAACATTACCACTTTCACTTCAATGGAAGAAGGTGTAAAAGGTGCCGAACTTGTTATTGAGGCGGCTACTGAGCGTCTTGACTTAAAACTGAAAATATTTACGCAACTGGATGAAATCTGTGATTCAGAAACTATATTGGCCACAAATACCTCGTCTATTTCTATTACTAAAATAGCTGCTGCTACCAAACGCCCTGAAAAGGTAATAGGGATGCACTTTATGAATCCTGTTCCAGTTATGAAGTTGGTAGAAATTATCCGTGGTTATTCTACCTCAGATGTTACTACGGCTAATATCATTGAGCTATCAAAAAAACTAGGCAAAACTCCAACGGAGTGTAATGATTACCCTGGTTTTGTGGCCAATCGTATTTTGATGCCAATGATTAATGAAGCCATTATTAGTCTGCACGAAGGCGTAGCTGGAGTTGAAGAAATTGATACTATTATGAAACTCGGTATGGCGCACCCTATGGGCCCATTACAGTTAGCCGACTTTATTGGACTTGACGTTTGCCTGAGCATCATGAATGTTTTGTATGATGGTTTTGGTAACCCAAAATATGCACCGTGCCCATTATTGGTAAACATGGTAATGGCTGGCAAACTGGGTGTAAAATCTGGTGAAGGCTTTTATGATTATTCAGCCGGAATGAAAGAAGCCAAGGTGAGTAAGCAGTTTAGTTAATAGCACCCCATTGAAATCCTTAAACTCCCATCCCGCCAAGGTTTGGGAGTTTTTTGTTTTAAATGTAACCTATATGACTAGAGTGGCATCAGTTATATCCCCATCGATAAGTAACATTTATCACAAATCATAAATAAATCGTAACCGACATTTGCCGCATGGAAACAATGGAAAAGAACACCATAGAAATGGCTCTTGGCAAGGCTAGGAGCTATATGGAATATCGTGATTTGGTAAATAACCTGTTTGCAAATGGCAAGTCTACCGGTGATACACAAACAGAAGCTTACTTGAATTATACCGACTTGAACATCCATAGGATGAACAAATGGGATAAACACTACCACGTAAGTTCAGAATTGGAAGATCAGCTAAAGAAGTTGTCAAATAAGGAAATGTGGTTGGTTATTAGTGAAGGCTGGTGTGGAGACGCTGCACATGCCGTACCTGTTATTCACAAAATGGCAGACTCATCTCAAAATGTGGAAATGAATGTGGTGCTGAGGGATGAAAATCCTGAATTGATGGATATGTTCTTGACTGATGGAGCTCGCAGCATCCCCAAATTAATCCGCTTAAGCGAGACGGGTGAAGTTTTAGGAACCTGGGGTCCCAGACCGGTATTGGGTCAAAAGATTATAGATGATGCGAAAGTTGCAGGAACACCTATCCCGACAGCAAAAGAGGCACTGCAGCTTTGGTATGCCCGTGATAAGGGAAAAACCATAGCTTCAGAAATTTCGGAAATACTGAAATAAGGATTTAGGCTTAAACACTAAGGTTTCTGTCGATGGAAGCCTTATGGTTTTTGTACATCTCTTCAAAAATTGGCTGGAGACTGGAGGTAAACTCCTCGTCCAGCCATTTTTGTATGCCCATTATGCCTGGAGTTGTTTCTTGATGGAGCTTATAGCATTGCTTCATGGGTCCCGCTTCAATTTCTACGTAATAGTACCTATCTAAAGTGTAAGCGGTTATTTTATATATAGGGTGTGGGATGGGGCCCAGTACTCTCATTGTTATTAGCGTTATAATTAAAAATTACGGCCTGAGCCGCCAATTTGCCACTTTTAATGGCTCCGTTTATGGAGCCGTTTAACAAATGGTCGCCCGCAAGGTATAAACCTTCTCTTAGTTTAGTTTCCATAAATGGAACTTCATATCTAAAGTCCTCAATTTTGGGCAGAGCCATTTTAATATGATAGTTACGAAGAAATTTCCATGATTGCACCTGCGATCCAAACGTAAGCGCCAGCTCACTTATAATATTCTTGCTTACTTCCTCCACAGATTCAGTAGGTACCTTGTTGAGGCTCACCGAAACCAAATGTTTACCCCTTGGGGCGTAGCTTTTTGCTGTATCGCTTATTACAGTAAAATTATTTACCAGTTTAGGTTGATGGTAGTTTAAAGCAATGATGTTCTTTTTCAATACGCTTTTGTCAGCAGAAAAATAATAGGTAGCGGCCTCTCGCCATTTTTGCTGAGAATTCATCTGGTCAATAATATCATCATTATTAGTGGCCACCACAATGTGTTTACAGCTTATTTGTTCCCCATCTTTTAATCTAATGGTACCATTAGCAATTTTTTCTACTTCAGTATAAAACTTAAATTGAGTTGTTTTTAGTTGTGATTTTAGTTGTTGCGGTATCTCCTCCATACCCTTCGCGGGAAGTGCGGCATTTCCCTCGGCAAACATCTTAAATACAAACTCAAACATTCGGCTGGAAGTCTCAAGGTTTTCGTCCAGAAAAATACCGCCATAAAATGGCTGTAGAAATCGATTGATCATTTTTTTACCGTAACCACTCTGCTTTAGGTAATCCATTGTTGTGTGCTCCGGCCTTTCAAAAATATGCTCAACTGTAGCCGTTTTTAAGCGTGCACTAAGGTTACCCAATCTAATTTTATCCATAGCGCTACCAACTGGTGACAATGCCATTTTTGGGATGGAAAACTTATGCCTGGCCGTATCCGTTACCGTAAACTTTTTATTATGATTAAAGCATAGAGCACCGCTGTAAAAAGGTTGAAGATTTAACTGCGCGTAATCTAATAGCTGTTGACCCTCAGGGTAGGCGGTTAGGTAAACCTGAAATCCATGATCCAGTAAAAATCCATCTACATTATCCGTTTTCACCCTACCTCCTACGCGATCGGATTTCTCGACAATTAATATTTTCAAGTTGAATTTTTCCAATTCAATAGCAGTGGTTAGGCCAGCTATGCCTCCACCAACAATTACAACATCGTAGTTACTACTCATCTATTTTGTCCTTTGCTTCAAAAACATCAATACGTCCATAATGTTGAGGTGGAAATGAAAATCAGCTACGCCAAGCCCTGTTCATTTGCAAGAAGAGGACAAGCGATTGCAATAAAACTGAAGAAAAAAATGGATGGAAATAAAAAAAGTCCCTGTAAACAGGGACTTTAAGTAGTGTAGCGAGAGAGGGGCTCGAATTTTCCCGTCCAAATTTTTTCATTGAATATCAATTAGTTATAACGCTGTTTTACGCTGTAAATATAAAAAACGTCCCCAGTTTGGAGCTAGTTATCACATTTATGATTCATCAAATTTATCAATTTACCGAGAGTATTGTTCCGTTTGTTACTTTGTTTAATCGACCTGCATATATTCGCTACTTTAACCAAATCACTAAACTTATGACGGAACTCGGCCAACTAAAGCTTGTACAACTTCGCACTAGGTGGGTTAATGAAGCCTATGACTTCACTCCATGGCTAGCTAATAATATTGAAATTTTAAACGAAGCTATAGGCTTGGAGCTTGAAGTTGAGAATACTGAAGTAAAGGTGGGGCCATATTCCGCTGACATATTGGCCAAAGATACCGGAACAGGTAGATATGTTGTTATTGAAAATCAACTTGAAAAAACAAATCATGACCATTTGGGTAAAGCGATTACATATGCTTCTGCATTGGATGCATCGTCTATAATTTGGTTGGCGTCAGATTTCACAGATGAGCATAAGAAAGCTCTTGATTGGCTAAATGATCATACAAGTGATCAGCTTGGCTTTTATGGGATTAAAATAGAACTGTGGCAAATTGACTCTTCTAAACCAGCCATAAAGTTAAATGTGAAGAGTCAACCGAATATTGCAGCTAGACAAGCGGCAAAAGGCGTTGAAGAGCTTTCAGAGACTAAGAAAACACAATTAGAATATTGGAATCAATTTAGAGATTTACTTGCAGAGACTAAAAAGATTCCGAGCATTCAAACTCCAAGAGCTCAGTATTGGTTTGACGTATCATTAGGTAAAGCCTACATAACATTGTCAAACATATATAGCCCTACTGAAAATAAAGTTGGAGTACGGGTATATATAGGCAACCGACTTCAAGGTATGTATGACTATCTTCTTAATATGAGAGAAGAAATCGAAATTGAACTTGGCGAAAAACTAGTTTGGAACCCAAATCCTGAAAATCAGGATAAGGTCATTTTACTTACCCGGGATGTCAATCTTCAAAATAATAATGAATGGGTAGATTCAATAAATTGGCTTGTTCATAAAACTGTTCAATTCAGAAAGACCTTTTCAAGACGGGTAAAGGCTTTTGGTAAATCCCAAACCTCCTTATAAATCGATTATTCTAAATTTCACAGAAAATTACTTCTGACTTAAAAAATCAAATGACAAAATCATTAAATCAACTAAAATCCTTCCTAAATCAACTCTTTCAATTCGATTCTCAGGACTTGGATTTTGGTGTTTACAAGATTCTCCATTACAAAAAGAAAGAGATTGCCACCTTCATTGACCAACTTTTGGTAGACAAGGTAAAGGCAGAATTACAAACTTTATCAGCCGATGAAGCAAAGCAGGTTCAAGACCAAATTGCTGAAATGGAGAAATCAACTTCTCTTAAAAAGTGGCTAGAAGCTGTTGAGAAGAAAGATGAAACCCGGTTAGCCATTTATGAAGAAGATTACAAGGATGAAATAGCCCAATACAAAGAGCTAAAGGCCAAAGCCACTGAATCTTCCGTGTCAGTTGAAACTGAGAATCAGATATACAACCACCTGACCTTGTTCTTCTCTCGCTACTATGATAAGGGCGACTTTATCAGCAAACGTAGGTTTGGTAAAAATGAAAAATATGTAGTGCCTTACAACGGAGAAGAAACCCACTTTCATTGGGCTAATCAGGATCAATACTACATCAAGTCATCTGAGACATTCAACCATTATGCCTTCAAGGTGCAAACCGCTGATAGCAACCTTGTAGTGAATTTTAAATTACACAATGCACAACTAGAGCAAGGAAATGTAAAAGCCGAAGAAACCAACTTCTTTATGCTTTCTGATAAGTCGCCTGAAATCAAAGAAAAAGATGACAGCGATCTACAATTTGTGTTAGCCAATAAGCAGCCTGATGTCAACGAAAAAGAAATTACAATCTATTTTGAGTACAGACCATTAGGTGATGATGAAAAGAAGAAAGTTAAAGGCAATAGCAAGCAAGACACCTTAGATGAAATTGCATTTGATTTCTTGAAAAAAGAATTTGGCACCAATCCAATATTTGCCAATCTATGGAAAGAACAAGAAGGTAAGCCCCTACTCTTAAAGAAGCTCCAGCACTACACCCGTAAGAACAAACACGATTTCTTTATTCATAAAAACCTGAAACGTTTCTTAGAGCGTGAGTTGGATTATTACATCAAGAGTGAATTGGTGAATGTAGATGACCTTTATGTAACCGAAACAGATTCACATTTTGACCGACTAAAGCATAACCTGAAAACCATTAAGGTATTCAAATCTATTGCCGATACCATCATTGCATTTGTTAGCCAGATTGAAGATTTCCAAAAAAAGCTGTGGGAGAAAAAGAAGTTTGTGCTGAGCACTGAATGGGTGATTACCGTTGACCGCTTGGTGGATTATGTAGGCGAAGAAGCTGCCAAACCCATTTTGGAAGAAGTGATTAAAAATGAGAAGCAAGTTGCTGAGTGGAAGGAGTTGTTTGGGGATAAGAAAGCTCCAAAAGCTATTGAAGAGCTAACATCAGACTTACAAACTTGGAGAAAATTGCCGATTGATACAATTCATTTTCCCAAAGTGTTTAAGATTAATCTTCTAAATACCCTTTCATGTTCCATAAATCTTGAAGAAAAATCTGATGGTGTCGTACAGCAGTCAGATAATTTCCATGGCCTAAAAACCCTTTCAGATAAATACAATGGCTCTATTCAATCTATTTATATTGATCCACCTTACAACACTAGTGCTTCTGAGATAATTTACAAGAATAGTTTTAAGCACTCTTCGTGGATTTCTTTCATAGAAAACCGATTGGTTGCTTCAAAAGACCTTCTAAATGGAAGCGGAATATTGTGTGTAACTATTGATAGCTTCGAATTAAATTCCTTGCTTGAACTACTGAAAACCGAATATTCCGAAGAAAACAATCTTGGCCTTGTAACTATTGTTAATAACCCTTCAGGTCGTTCAACTGTAAAGGGAGTTTCTATAGCGAATGAATTCGCCATTTTCATTGCAAGAAATGAAGGAACGAACGTAGGCTTTTTGCCTCGGACTGAAAAACAAGAAGCTCAATATCCAGAATCAGATGAAAAAGGGAAATACCAATGGCGTTCATTCCTAAGAGCAGGTGGAGCAAATGATTTTAGAACTGCCAGACCTAAGCTACATTACCCAATAGTCATTGAAAATTCAGAAATACGAATTCCAGAATTAGAATGGGACGATAACTCCAGAACTTATAAAGTCAATGAAGATCTTAGTGACAAAAAGGTATTGTACCCTATCTCTAATGATGTCGAATACACATGGAGACTCGGTATTAGCTCATTTAAAGATAGAATTAATGATGTTAGGTTCAGAATCAACAGAAATGGAAATGAAACCTTAGATATTAAATTTTACTCGGATGAATTGGGCGTTTTACCAAAAACTGTTTGGAGTGAGAAAAAGTATAATGCCACTGCTTATGGAACAACCTTATTGAAAAATATACTAGGCAGCTCCCAACTTTTCTCATTTCCCAAATCTGTTTACGCTGTTGCAGATTGTTTACGTGTAGCTAATTCAAAACAAAACGACATAGTTTTAGACTATTTTCCAGGATCAGGCACAACATTTCACGCAACTCAATTCCTAAATAGGGAAGATAAAGGAAACAGAAAGTGCATTCTTGTTGAACAAGGGGGATACATTTATACTGTAATAATCCCTCGAATCAAAAAAATTGCCTACACCTTCGATTGGAAGGACGGAAAACCCAAAGATGGCGGTATGAATGGCCTCGGTGTCTTTTTCAAATACCAGCGCTTAGAGCAATACGAAGAAGCCTTAGAAAACATTGCCTTCAACGCCTCAGAAGATGCAGTACAAAAGGCATTAGAATTTGAGCAGTACATCCCTAAGTACTTTTTGGAGTTTGAAACCAAAGGCAGCCAAACCCTTGTAAATACTGCTGCCATGCAGGACCCTTGGGATTACAAACTCAAGGTATGGGATGGCTTTACTTATGATACCGAGCAAGCTGTTGATTTGGTAGAAACCTTCAACTACCTCATAGGGCTACACATGCAGAAATGCATCACCAAAGAAGTCAATGGCAAAAAGTACCAGTTCATTTACGGTCACAACAATGCCAACAAAAGTATTTTGGTGGTATGGCGCTCAGTGAAAGATTGGAGTGTAGAAGATTTCAAAGCAGATGCAGCCACATTAAAAACAGAACTCAAAGCCTTTGAATATGATCTGCTTTATATCAATGACCAAGCACATATAGAAGGCTATCAACCCATTGAAGAAGTGTTTAAAAATAAAATGTTACCCTAATGGCCTTTCAATCAGATCAACCATACAATGATTTGCCATTGCTACCTCCTGCTAAGGAAGGATGGGAAACCTTGGCTGTTTACAAGATTTTGGCAGAAGCCCGTGCCGCCATGGCCGAGCTAAAAGGTAGAATGCCTATTATTCCCAATCCCTTGATGCTTATCAATACCTTGGTATTGCAGGAAGCAAAGGAATCGTCATCCATTGAGAATATTTTTACTTCATCGGATAAACTCTACAAAGCATTTGCTTCGACCACAACGGAACCGGATCCACAAACCAAAGAAGTACTCCGTTACCGAACTGCCCTGTATGATACATGGCAAAAACAACAGGAAAGCGGCATTGACTTATCTCTTTTAGAAGATATTTATCGGAAAATAAAAGACAAAGAAGATGGCGTTCGAGATTCAGAAGTGTATATCGGCAATCGCTTTCAAGTAGTTTACACTCCACCATGCTGTCATGATGTACTCATTGAGAAGTTAAATGATTGGCTGAATTTTGCCCAAGCAGATAATGGCATAGATCCACTGATCAAAATGGCCATGCTTCATTATCAATTTGAAGCTATTCACCCTTTTACCGATGGAAATGGCCGAACCGGTAGAGTACTGAATGTACTGTATCTGACTCAAGTGGGTATCATTGATCAACCCGTACTCTATTTATCACAATACATCAATGCGTTTAAATCAGATTATTACAGTCTCCTTCGTGGAGTAACCGAAAATGGCGAATGGGAAGCATGGCTAGTGTATATACTCACGGCTGTAAAAGCCACAGCCAAAGAAACCCTGAATTTGATTAATCAGATTCATGAACTGTTACAAGCAACGGTGGAAAAAGTAAAAACCGAAGCAGAAGACATCTACAGCCGAGAGTTGGTGGACATACTTTTTGTTCAGCCCTATTGTAAAATCAGTTTTTTGGTAGAAGGTGGCATAGCTTCTCGAAATACAGCCAGTAAATATCTCAACCGCTTGGTAGAATTAGATATTCTTGAGTTAGAAAAGATCGGAAATGAATCCCTTTACCTAAATAAGCAACTGTATAAACTACTGAGTAAATGACATTCATTGCACAAAATATTGATAAAACTATGCGCTTGACTTTTGCTATGCACAAACCTTGTGCTCTGATAAACACTATTGCACAAATTAACGCGAATTCTGTGCGCTCAATAAAATCAATGCACAGTGCTTGTGCATTCAAGAAACCAAATGCACAAAAACTTGACGCTTTTGCGTCTTTGTAAGAAATAGAAAAGGTATGCAACTAGAAAAACAACTTGTCCTTTTCAGGTACATCTTGCATCAGTTAGGTTATGAAGCCTTTGAAGATTTGCGAGATGAGTTTAACAACAAAGAGTCAGGCACCAGCTCAACGGGTT
>CAXBJE010000026.1:0-14372 GCA_963975525.1 uncultured Owenweeksia sp.
TGGGCCAAACAGCATTTTGCCTGATGGCACCACTGGCTTGTTATTTATTGAAAGTGGTTCACTGCAAAGAGTGAGTGCTTGTGGCAAAGATCAGCGCTTATCAACGCACTACCTGTTTGGTCAAAAAACCTGCTCTATTCATTATAATTTTAATCATGATGCCGTGAAGTGCTTTGGGCTTAAGCTTTCCCCATTGGCATTTAAGGCATTATTTGACCTCAATCAGAATGGATTGGCCGATAAGGTGCTAAACCTTGAAAAGATGCTTCCCTCCTTTCCCATTGATGAGTTAATGGAGCAAAGCGGAATCCAGCGGAAAAAGGCATTTTTAGAAAACTATCTTCTGCAGTATCTAAAGGATGCGGATAATCCCAAGCTAGATTTGGCCGAAAAAGTGCTGCAATTCATCAATAAGCGTAATGACCTGCCTTCGGTTTTTGAACTTTCACAAAACTTTAACGTGGGTTACCGTTTCCTCGAAAGGCTGTTTCATGAATACATTGGTTTGAGTCCTAAAATGTATCTGCGCCTGTTGCGATTTAATCGGGTTATTGCTGCCCACCATCAAAATGAAAACGCCAGCCTTCACCACCTGGCTCTGGATTTCGGCTATTTTGACCAAATGCATTTAATCCGTGACATGAAGTTGTTTACCGCACAAACGCCTTCACGATTTTTTGCACGACACACGCCTGATTTGGAATGGCAGCATCGTAATTTTTTGGGTCAGCATTTCGCCAATGTCTAAAATTTACTATACCGAAGCCTTGCCACCGCTATACATTTGAGGTACCGCTCACCCGTTCTGCTGCTCCACACTATTTATGGATAGAAAGATAAGTCCGAAGAAAAAGGCCCGATGGCCTTATTTCGCAGGAGCCGCCATCGTTCTTTTACTATTGTTCGCCTTCTTCTACCCTTCCCTTTCGGGTAAAAGCCTAAAGGTAAACAGGCAAAGCCTGATGGTTAAGGAGGTTACCAAAAGCCCGTTTCAGGAGTTTATAAGTGCTGATGCCCTGGTGCAGCCTGAGCGCACGGTGGTTATTGATGCCCTGGTAAGTGGCAAGGTGGTAAAGCGATTGGTGGAAAATGGAGCCATCCTTAAAAAGGATGAACCTATACTTATCCTCGAAAATATTGACCTCCAACTGGACATTCTCAATAAGGAAACAGCCGTACTCGACCTTATTAATAACATCCGCCAAACGCGGATAAATCTGGAGCTCAATAGCGCCAACCGGCAAAAAGAACTTACTGATGTCCAATATCAATTAACGGAAGCCCAGCGCCTGCACCTCATTAATAAACGGCTTTATGATGACGAGGTAATCTCACAAAGTGAGTTTGAGACTACCCGAAATCAATATCACTTCCAAAAAGAAAAGCAGGGATTGCTAAAATCCATAAAGTTGCAAGACAGTATTTCTTCTGAAGAGCAGCTCAGGCAAATGAAGGGCTCATTGACTCAGGCCAGCAAAAACCTGGAGTTGATGAAGTCTAAATTAAAAGACCTTACCGTGAAAGCCCCTATTGACGGCCAACTGGGCAATTTTGATTTAGAAGAAGGACAACTGATTAATGTGGGCGAAAACATTGGTCAACTGGATGCACAAACAGGTTTTAAGATTCGGGCGCAGGTAGACCAATACTACCTCAATCGGATTATCCGAGGGCAAAAAGCATCCATCAATGTAAATGGCCAGGAATATGAATTGGAAATAAGCCGCATCTACCCTTCTGTCAGCAACAACTTCTTCGCCATTGATTTACAATTTTCAGATACTCCGCCATCTTCCCTCACCAGAGGGCAAAACGTAATCGTAAAAATAGAACTGGGAAAAACCCGCGAAAGCCTTGTAATCCCGAAAGGAAGTTTTTACCAAAGCACCGGTGGGCAATGGGTTTTTCTGCTGGATAAAAACGGAAACAGGGCTTACCGACACGATGTAAAACTCGGAAAACAAAACCCCGAATACTTTGAAGTATTGGAAGGGCTAGAACCCGGAGACCGAGTTATAACCAGCAGCTACAGCGGATTTGAAGAATATTCAGAACTAAACTTTTAACATTATGATATCACTAAACAACTTGAGCAAGCGATTCATCAGTTATGATGTGGAAACCACGGCACTAAACAAAATCAACCTCGAAATAAAACTCGGGGAGTTCATTTCTGTAATGGGACCATCGGGCTGTGGTAAGTCCACTCTCCTCAATATTATTGGAATGCTGGACAGCTGGGATGAAGGTCAGTACACCTTTTTTGATAAACCCGTTAGCGCCAAAAGTGAAGTACAACGTACCCGCCTTAGAAAGGAACACATTGGCTTCATCTTTCAAAACTTCAATTTGATAGACGACCTCACCGTATATCAAAACGTGGAATTGCCCCTGCTTTATCAAAAATCCGGAAACGGAAACCATAAGGAAAAAGTGATGGCTATACTGGAAAAGCTGAATATGGACCATCGCGCCAAGCATAAAATAAGACAGCTATCTGGTGGGCAACAGCAAAGGGTGGCCATTGCCCGTGCATTGGTTTATGAGCCTCATATTCTTTTAGCCGATGAGCCAACAGGAAATCTGGATTCTGCCCACAGCCAGGAGGTTTTGGAAATTATCTCAAAGCTCCATAAAGACGGAAATACCATCCTTATGGTTACGCACTCCGAGCGCGATGCCTCTTTCAGCGAGAAGATTCTGCACATGCAGGATGGAGCAATTATCAATCAAACCGAGGTGAGCCATGTTTAAGAATTATTTAGCCACAGCCTTAGGCAACCTCAAACGCCACAAGTTTACAACATTAGTAAACCTGTTGGGGCTGGCCATTTGCCTGGGCACATTTGTACTTATTGCCCTTTTTGTGAGATATGAACTGTCTTACGACAAACATCATGCAGATGCGGACAGAATCTATAGAATTACCGAAACCATTGATGCGGGAAGTTATGTGGAGAACTCCTCCAGTGCGCCCTTCCCGGTGCTACCCAACTTAATGTTGGATTATCCTGAAATGATTGAATCAGTAGTTCGGTTGTTTGATATGCAGCTTCCTGTAAAGTCGTTTAAGCTGGAAGACGAGCGGCTGTTTAACGAAACGGGAATCTTTTTTGCGGACTCCAACTTCTTTCAGTTTTTCAATATGCCGCTTTTACGTGGAGATGCCAATACGGCTTTGGACAGGCCCAAAACCATTGCTATCAGCGAAGAGTTGGCCAATAAGTACTTTGGCAATACCGACCCTATTGGCAAGTTTCTTTTCCTTGGTGGATTTGACCAAATGAACCTGGAGATTACCGGAGTTTATAAGGCTGGTGGCCCAACCCATATACAGCCCAGGGCCATTATCTCCTTCAGCACTTACATGGGCATGAATCAAAACGCCATGCAAAACTGGGTTTGGAACCCTTGCTGGTCGTACATCAAACTAGCACCAAACGTTTCTCCCGAAAGCCTATCGGCCCGATTCCCAGAATTTGTGCAGGCCCACTATATTGACAGAGTGAAGGATATGGTAAGCCATCAGTTGCAGCCCATTTCCAGTATTCACTTGCATTCTCAACTGGAGTTTGAAATGGGACCAAACAGCAGTATGCGCTACATCTACATCATGATTTCGGCTGCCGTGTTTCTGCTGTTGGTAGGTTGTATCAACTATATTAACCTTTCCACCATCGGCTACTTTGCCCGTACCAGAGAACTTGGCGTACGTAAGGTTTTAGGAGCCTTCCCTAAGCAAATTCGGCTACAGATTTTGTTGGAGTCCGTTGTGCTTACCCTACTGGCCTGCCTTACGGGATTAGCCATTCTGCTGCTCTTCCTAAAGCCATTCTCCAACAGCATTCAGGTTAGTTTTAACCTCACAGACTTTCTGCATTGGCCGAGTTTGGTCACCCTCATTATATTCCTGATTTTAATCGGAATGCTAGCCGGAGCCTACCCTGCCTTAAAATTTTCCAACATCAGTGTGCTATCCGTTTTGAGGAGTAATGCCACTGGCGAAGGCTCCAATAACTGGGTTAGAAACGGCCTGGTGGTGCTGCAATTCTCGCTTTCCATTATCCTCATTATTTTTTCGCTTAGCGCGAGAAGGCAATTGAACTACATGTACGAAAAGGATAAAGGGTTTAATGACGAAAACGTACTGCTATTCAAAATCACAGGAACCCAAATACCTGGCACCCTTAAAAGCTTTAGAAGTGAAATGATGAAGCACCCTTCTGTGGAAGGCGTAACCGTGATGAATGAAATTTTGGGCGTAAACAATAACAATCACGAATATAATTACGAAGGCCTGCCTGCCGGGCAATGGCACTACTTCCCCGCCCTAATGGTAGATGAGGAGTTTACGGATGTATTTGACATGGAACTTTTGGCTGGGCGAACCTATGACGCTACCAAGCAAAAAGAAGACTCTCTATCTGTTGTGGTTAATGAAGCCATGGTAAAGTTTCTCGGTTTTACCGACCCTCAGGAAGCACTAAACAAGAGAATGAACTCTTTAAGTGGTAGCGAGAAAATTGTAGGTGTGGTAAGAGATTTTCACTTCAAAAGTCTTCACAACCCCATTGTCCCTATGGTTATGGATATTGAAACACGGAGGGGAAATTTCTACTACTTTGCTAAACTGGCCGCGGTAAAAGTCTCCAGCCTTAATCAGGAGGTTTTAGACCACATGGAAGGCGTTTGGCAAAAGGCTGCGGGCCACCAACCGTTTGACTACAGGTTGCTCAGCAACGAGATAAAGCAGCTTTATAAAACCGAAAACCGAATGACTGTCCTATTGGATTTCTTTACTCTGATTTCCGTTGTGGTAGCCTTGATGGGGCTATTTGCATTAAGCCGTTTTATGGCCTACTTCAAAACCCGTGAAATCGCCATACGTAAGGTTTTCGGAGCAGAAACGCCACAACTCCTCCTTTTTGCTTCTAAAGAACAATTCTGGTTGGTGATTATTTCCCTCCTCATTGCATTACCCGTTGCCTATCTGGCGGTGGACTATTGGCTACAATCCTTCAGCTACAGGATTGACCAAAACGCTTTTGTCTATATTATGGCAGCTTTTGCAGCACTGGTGCTCTCCATGCTCACCGTAATGCTGGTTTCGCTTAAAGCGATACGTACTAATACCAGTAAGGTGTTGCAGTATGAATAGGTTTTTGAGGAGGAGGTGTGAAGTATCGTTTGTTTTGCGATATTTACCTCCATAAGTTCATCATGCAACAAGTGGCTTCACTTCTGGTAGGCTTAACCTCAATATTTTTCTGCTTATGGCCGCCCGTGGAAATGAGAGTAAAAGCACAATTGGTGGATAGCGGTTGGAACTGGCATGCCAAATCCGAGAAGCATCCACACATTGATATTCTAAAGTTTAAAATTGTTGATAGTGGAAATTGCTTTCTGCTTCCGATAGATTCAATAAATAAGTATGAACCTGGCTTTTTTAGAAAAGGTAAACATTTCGAAGTAGTTTATGGACCAGGAAAAGTTGACCCCAAATTTGGTGATGAAGTTTCAGTGAAAATGAAAAACAGGTCCGATCTACAGAAGTATCCAATCCATTATTTAATGGAAATAAAAAGGTTGAATTAGATATTACTACAATTAAAACCCTGACATTATGAATTGGCGGATGCACACAATAGTCTTGATGATCTGCTCATTATCTGCTAAGGCTGATTATGATTCCTTTCAACTGTATGAAATGATTCTTAGTGCGGATAAAATTGTATATGGGGAGATTATAGGCGAAGACTCAGTAACGTTCACCTTGAGGGTTGATAAAAATCTGACGGGTGAAGAAAAGCTATTGAAAATAAATAAACATCAAAACTGGACTTGTGCCTGGCGCTGGACTCAATATGAAGTTGGACAAAATGTATTGCTTTTTTTAAAGGAACAAAATGGAGCACTGAGTCAAATGGGGCCTGGAAACGAAAGCGAACTACCGATTCAGGAAAACGATATCTTTCTCAACACCTTTGCACTCTCGTCCTTCCCTAAATTCCAGGATTCCCTGAGTGACACCATCAGACATATAATGCCTCAAAAGCACATTGTTTATGATGCAACCTATCAGGGATTTAAATTTCAGAAATCAAAATTCGTTGAAGCAATTGTGATAATCAGAAAGTGCTATGAAGTAAAAAGTTGGCACAAGAACAGAATTACGAGTGTCAAGCGTGTTTGTGAAGAATCACATCTCGACATGGCGCATCAGTCACAAAATAATCCAATCCTCAGGTTAATGATTAATGAGCTAGATAAAATGATTGATTAATGTGCAGGGGAAGCTCAACTTATTTGTGAAAACCTGAACTACTTCACTCTAGCCGCCATCAAAGTATTCTTCAGCAAGCTCACCCTCGTCATCGGGCCAACACCCCCAGGAACCGGAGTGATATAAGAGGCCTTTTTGGAAACGCCTTCAAACTCAACATCACCTTTTAGGCGGTAACCAGATTTTTTGGTTTTATCCACCACTCGGGTAGTTCCTACATCCAAAATCACAACCCCATCCTTTACCATATCAGCAGTAATAAAATCGGGTTTACCCAAAGCCGCGATAATGATATCGGCATCCCTCAGTAATTCCTTAAGATTAGTGGTGCGGCTGTGGGTGAGGGTTACAGTGGCATTTCCCGGATAATGGTTTCTCCCCATAAGGATACTGGCCGGTAATCCCACAATGTGTGAACGGCCCACCACCACGCAGTGCTTCCCTCCTGTTTCAATATTGTATCGGTCCAGCAAATCCATCATACCCATTGGGGTAGCCGGTAAAAAAGTGGGGAGGTTCAATGCCATCTTACCCAAATTCTGTGGGTGAAAACCATCCACATCCTTTAACGGGTCAATAGCCATAATTACCTTTTGGTCGTCAATATGTGTAGGCAATGGCAATTGAACAATGTAACCGTCAATGTCGTCATCGTCATTTAGCTTATGAACCTCAGCCAATAACTCCTTTTCGGAAATGGTTTCGCTCAGCTTCACCATAGTGGTTTTAAAACCCACCTCTTCACAGTCTTTTATTTTGGCATTTACATAAGTAACCGAAGCACCGTTATTGCCCACCAGCACTACCGCCAAGTGTGGAGTTTTTCCGCCACGCTCTTTTAAGGCAGTTACTTCTTCCGCAATCTCGTTGCGTATTTCCTGTGAGGTTTTCTTTCCGTCAAGTATTATCATAGTAGTAGGGAGTAAGGAGTTGGGAGTAAGGAGACCGCACTACTTAAACCTCGGCTCCGTAATTTTTTGGGTTGTTAAAAATGTGATGAAGCAGTTTGCCCACTTCATCGTTTAGAGCTAGAAGCTCACTGTATTTTTCTTCAGAGATATATTCACAAGCTACTGCAAAGTCAAGCCAAACCTCCGTTTCAGAATTTTCCATTTGAGCATCAGTAACCTTAGATAAAAAGTGCTTTATGTAAACTCGTTTGCGGTAGGATTCTGCCAGGTTAGTACACACCGAACGGGATGATCTTCTAATTTGATCTGTTAAAGAGTAAGTTTCTTCTTTGGGGAAATTCTTCGAAACCTCGAAAATCTGCATGGCCAAATCAAAAGCCTTGGTATACGCTAGTAAATCTTTAAAACCTCTCATCATAAATCGGTCTAGTTAATTTATTTCTATTTCTCCGTTACTCCCGATTCCTAACTACAAACTCCTTACTCCCTACTACCGCTTCCCTACTCCATTCTACATCCTCCTTCCCGGCCCACCGCCTTGCATGCCTTTCATCATGCCGGCCATTTTTTTGGCACCACCACCCTGCATCATCTTCATCATTTTGCTCATGTCGGCAAATTGCTTTAGCAACTGATTTACATCCTGCACCGTTTTACCGCTACCAGTGGCAATGCGCTGTCTGCGGCTACCGTTTATTAGTTTTGGTTCAGCACGCTCGGCTGGGGTCATACTGTATATAATGGCTTCCACACCTTTAAAGGCATCGTCATCGATATCAATGTTCTTCATCATTTTGCCCATGCCTGGGATCATTCCCATTAGGTCCTTCATATTACCCATTTTCTTAATCTGCTTTATCTGACCAAGAAAATCATCAAAATCAAATTTATTGGTGGCAATCTTCTTTTGAACTCTGCGGGCTTCCTCTTCGTCAAATTGTTCCTGGGCTCGCTCTACAAGCGATACCACATCACCCATACCCAAAATACGGTCGGCCATACGGTCTGGATAGAACACATCCAAAGCGTCCATTTTTTCTCCGGTACCAATAAACTTAATAGGTTTGTTTACCACAGATTTAATGGTAAGCGCTGCACCACCGCGGGTATCACCATCCAACTTGGTAAGGATTACACCTTCGTAATCCAACACATCGTTAAAGGCTTTGGCCGTATTCACCGCATCCTGCCCCGTCATAGAATCCACCACAAAAAGGGTTTCATCAGGCTTGATAGAAGAGTGGATGTTGCGGATTTCGCTCATCATCGCTTCATCAATCGCCAAACGACCAGCGGTATCCACTATCACTACATTAAAGCCATTGGCCTTAGCGTGTTTCACGGCATTTTCTGCAATAGAAACAGGGTTGTTGTTACCTTCTTCGGTGTAAACCTCTACTCCTATTTGCTCACCCACCACTTTAAGCTGGTTGATAGCTGCCGGGCGATACACGTCACATGCCACTAAAAGAGGGCGTTTGGTTTTCTTTCTTTTAAGATAATTGGCCAGTTTACCAGAGTGGGTGGTTTTACCCGAACCCTGAAGACCCGCCATCAATATGATACTAGGTGATGATTTGAGGTTTAACTCCTCAACGGAGCCACCCATCAATTTGGCAATCTCATCTCGCACAATTTTGGTCATTAACTGACCCGGCTGCAATGAGGTTAATACCTTTTGACCAAGGGCTTCGTCCTTAATTCTGCCCGTAACTTCTTTGGCAATTTTAAAGCTAACGTCAGCATCAACAAGGGCACGCCTAATTTCCTTTACGGTTTCGGCCACGTTTACTTCCGAAATCTGGCCATGGCCCTTAAGTACGTGAAACGCCTTATCTAACTTATCCTGTAAATTATCAAACATGCTAATATGAAATACTAAATTCTAAACTCGAAATTCTAAAATCCAAAGGGCGGCAAAGGTAATTAATGAGAATGGGGTTGTAAACTGGAAATGCGATGAAAATCAATATCTCAAAATATCATCTAAGCCTTGCTTGATTTCGGTAAGCTGTTGCTTATCAATAGAGCCTAGTTTTTTCTTGAGCCGGTCTTTAGCAACCGAACGAACATGAAAAACCAAAACCTCACTTGGTGAATAAAGCCCGTTTACAGCATCTGGCTGCAGTACAACATTGCCTTTGTAGTTTTTCACCTTAGTGGTGATGGGGCAAACAACAACAACTTTAAGATAATGATTCAGCAGGTTTCCGCTAATGATTACTGCAGGTCTTCTTCCAGCCTGCTCACTCCCCTGAATAGGGTCAAAGTACATGTCCCAAATCTCACCCTGCCTCATCTTCGTCTTTTAGCTGAGCCATGTACTCATTCATACCTTCTTCGGCCACCATCATGGTGCTTAAATCTTCGCCAGCCTGCTTGTATGATTTTACATACTCCGCACGGGTAAGTTGATCCAAATAAATCTCTAAGGCCTTTTCGATAATCTTGTTTTTGGGTAAATCAAGTTTTTGGGCCGCTTCGCTCAACCTTTGTAATAACTGATCGGGCAAAGATGATGTGAAGGTTGTCATTGCTATTTCATATTTACAAAACAAAAATATGAATTGTACTTAGGTTTTCAAAACAACTTTTCAACCTACCCTATCCCTCAATCTTTTACACCTACATCCTCTCCGGAACATCAATCCCCAAAAGCCTCATTCCGGTTTTAATAACACCCGCCACCGAGGCTGAAAGCTTTAGCCTAAAGGCTATAGCCGACTTGTCATCATCCTGAAGGACTTTAACATTCTGGTAAAATGCGTTATAAAGCTTTGCCAACTCGAAACAATAATTGGCCACGGTTGCGGGGCTATAGTCTGAGGCTGCTTCCTTTATTATTTCAGGGAACTGAACAAGCCATTTAACTATTTCCTTTTCCGAAGGCTCCAAGTTGTTATAACATTCACCCACAGAATTTTCAAGGTCAAGTTCTTTTCCGCGAGCAATTAAAGACCTTATGCGAGCATGAGTATATTGAATAAAAGGACCTGTATTACCGTGGAATTGAACGGACTCTTCCGGATTGTAAAGCATTCTTTTCTTGGGGTCTACGTGAAGAATGTAATATTTCAAAGCACCCATTCCGACCAACTGATATAGCGATTCTTTCTCTGTTTCGCTCATCCCATCAGTCTTGCCCTGCTCCTCACAAATTTCCTTGGCCTTTTGAATAACTTCATCCATTAAGTCGTCAGCATCCACCACCGTTCCTTCACGGGATTTCATCTTGCCGGTTGGCAAATCCACCATACCATAAGAAAGATGAAAAAGGTTTTTAGCCCAGCTGTAGCCCAGTTTATCCAATATCAGAAATAGCACCTTAAAGTGGTAGTCCTGCTCGTTGCCTACGGTGTAAATCATTCCATTAACGGAAAAATCTTCGAATCGCTGAATAGCAGTACCAATATCCTGAGTCATATACACACTGGTACCATCGCTTCTCAACAAGATTTTACGATCCATACCATCCTCTGTTAAATCAATCCATACCGAGCCATCAGGGTCTTTTACAAAAACGTCTTTTTCCAGACCTTCTTCCACTACTCTCTTGCCAAGCAGGTAAGTATCGCTTTCGTAATAGTATTTGTCAAAATCTACTCCAAGGCGGGTGTAAGTTTCCTCAAAACCCTTATACACCCAGCCATTCATGGTTTCCCAGAGTTTTACCACTTCGGTATCACCCTGCTCCCATTTCTGGAGCATTTCGCGGGCTTCCACCAAAATTGGCGCTTGTTCCTTTGCTGTCTTTTCATCAGCTCCAGAAGCAATCTGCTGTTCTATTTCCTTCTTATAATGTTTATCAAACTCCACATAATATTTCCCAACCAGCTTGTCTCCTTTCATTCCAGTGGGATCAGGAGTTTCACCATTGCCAAATTTTTGCCAGGCCACCATGCTTTTGCAGATGTGTATACCACGGTCATTAATAATCTGAACCTTGGTAACCTTATTGCCAGCGGCCTTTAATATCTCTGAAACCGAATAGCCTAACAGGTTATTACGGATATGCCCCAAGTGCAAGGGTTTGTTGGTATTCGGAGAGGAATACTCTACCATCATGGAATTATCGCCTTGTGGCGCAATACCAAAATTCTCAACAGAACTAATCTCATTAAGACTGTTGGCCCAATAACCATTGGAAATAGACAGGTTTAAAAAACCTTTTACCACGTTGTAGGCCGAAATTTCCTCAACACTATCTGCCAGAAGTTTTCCAAGCTCTTCAGCAGTTTGCTCAGGCCCCTTGCGGCTGGCTCTTAAATATGGGAATACAACTATAGTGATGTCACCTTCAAAATCTTTGCGGGTGGGCTGTAATTCTACGGCATCCACATCCAGGCTGTACAGGTTTTTTAAGGCCTCCATTGCTTTGGCCTCCAGCTTTGACTTTAGTTCAGTCATTATTTTGCAATCAGTTTAGATTCAATTTTTTCGATAACGGGCTTCACTACTCTAAAAGCAGCTTCGGCCATGGCGTTTCCCTTGTCGTCCAACAAGGGGTTTATTTCGGTGGTTTCAAAGCAACATAGGCGTTTATCATCCACCAGGTAAAGTATCAGGTCGCGGGCCTCATCTTCCGTAAGGCCATTGTCTACAGGAGTTCCGGTTCCCCGGCTTACGCTGGGATCCATACTGTCCACATCAAAAGAAATATAGATCATCTCACAATCCTTTAAGTGCTCCAACGCCATTTTAGCAACTTCCTTAACGCCTTTGGCTCTCAACTCATCAGTGGTAACATTTGGGATGTTGTGAGTCTTCATCATGTTTTCCTCAGGCTCCTCGGTATCTCTAACTCCAATAAAAAACAGGTCAGAGTGCTTTACGCGCTGGTTACTACCCTTCATCTCATTCCAATGCCAAATAGTTTCTTCAGATGGTTGGTTATTCTGGTTCTCCAAATTATCATCGTGCACAGCAGTGGCCAGCGGCATACCATGTACGTTGCCACTAGGGCTGGTATAAGGCGAGTGCAAATCCGCGTGAGCATCAATCCAAATCACGCCAAGGCGTTTTTTAGGATAAGCCGTTTTAATCCCTGAAATGGTTCCCCCCGCATTACTGTGATCGCCAGAAAATACGACCGGGAAAAAATTGTTTTTCAGTTTTTGCGAAACTTCCTTTTCAATATTGCGGTACATGCGCTCAATGCCATCCAGGCGCTTGGCAAACTTTCTTGTACTCTTTTTAAAAATCAGGTCGTTTTCAGTTTTAACACGCTTTACATTACGCTTGGTAAAAAAGCGGTAATCATATTTTAAGCTGGCCATTTTAAGCGCATCAAAACCCAGGCTCGAACCTCTTGTTCCAGCGCCCAATTCGGACATTATGCTTAGTATCTGTAATTTCTTAGCCATGACTTAGTTTTTATTGAGGAGGCTGCAAATTTAGATAAAGGGAAAGGACTATTCCACCAATATGAAGCGCCTTGTGTTGAATACATTTTGACAAATTGAGGGGTATTCAAAAAAATTAAACTTACTATCAAAAAACCCTTCTTCATAACTCCTTTATTTCCCTTCCCTCCCTTGGGATAATGTTCTTATTTTTGGCCCTTAATCGATTCCGGCCGAATGGCGAAGAAGAAAAAGACGAGTACAAGTTCTAAATCCAACACCAGAGCGGCTTTAAAGCAGTTCTTCACCAATAAAACCAACCACACGGTTTTTGGTATTTTCCTTATTTTTCTTTCGGTATTTCTTATCGGGGCTTTCGCGTCCTATCTATATAATTGGCAAGAAGATCAAAGCGACCTGCGAGGGGGATTCTTTGAGTTATTAGGCCGTTCAGACTATAAAGTAAAAAACGTTTTAGGTAAACTGGGAGCTTCCATTAGCCACCAATTCATCTATAACTGGTTTGGAATTGCAGCTTTTTTAGTGCCTTGGTTTTTAATCTTAGTTGGCCTTCGCATAAGTATGCACATTAAGCTTATGAAGCTTAGAAGGCAGCTTGGTGGAATTGTATTTATGCTCATTTGGTTTCCGGCAGCAATAGCTTATGTTGCAACTCCTTACCCCGTATTAGCCGGTGCATCTGGTTATTTTACTCTTGAATGGTTAAGTTCATTGGCCGGAGCTGTGGGCTCAGCAGCAGTATTGGTTTTTTCCATGCTGATATTTTTAGCCATCCGCTTCAGCTGGACACCGGAACGCATCAATGCATTTTTTGCCAATCTTAACCTCCCCAAAATTCCCGTAAGGGAAAAAGAAGCTCAGAATACTGGAGCCACCGCCAGCCCCGTACCCGAAGAAAAGAAGGATGAACCGCAACCGGCTAAAACGGATGAAGGTTTTGATGAGGATGACGAGCCTGAGGAAGAAGTAGACGAAATTGAACACGAACCACTAGTTATCGAGGAAGTTGAAAAACCAGCCTCTGAACCCTTGGTTTCGGAAGATGAAAACTTTGAAATTGAGCAGGAAGTTGAAGAGGAAGAACTTTCAGAAAGCGAAATAAACAACAAGCTTAAAGAGTTTGGCGAGTACGACCCTAAGCTTGATTTATCCAAATTTAAGCTCCCTCCTATTGATTTATTACGTGAATTTCAACAAAGCGGCATTAGTATTAACCAGGAGGAACTAGAGGAAAACAAAAACAAGATTGTAGAAACACTAAACAACTACAATATTGAAATCTCTAAAATAAAGGCAACCATTGGCCCTACCGTAACCCTCTACGAAATTATTCCGGCAGCCGGTGTGCGTATCAGTAAGATTAAAAACCTGGAGGATGACATCGCGCTATCACTTGCGGCCCTGGGTATTCGTATCATCGCGCCTATCCCCGGTAAGGGTACTATTGGTATTGAAGTACCAAACACCAACCCTCAGGTGGTACCCATGCGCAACCTGATAAAGGGAGAGAAATTTCAGAAAACTGAAATGGAGTTGCCCATTGCATTTGGTAAAACCATTAGCAATGAAACCCTTATGGCCGATCTTACCAAAATGCCTCACCTTCTTATGGCGGGGGCCACTGGTCAGGGTAAGTCGGTTGGTTTAAATGTTATTCTAACTTCTATCCTTTATAAAAAACACCCCTCTCAGGTTAAGTTTATTTTGGTGGATCCTAAAAAGGTGGAGCTTACTTTATTCAATAAAATAGAGCGCCACTACCTTGCTAAACTCCCTGATAGTGAAGAGGCCATTATTACCGATACTAAGAAGGTA
>CAXBJE010000027.1:0-14280 GCA_963975525.1 uncultured Owenweeksia sp.
GAAAGGTGGAATCTACATTTATCCAAGAGGGACCACGGCCCCAAATGGTAAACTGCGCTTGCTTTATGAGTGTAACCCAATGGCCTATTTGATGGAACAAGCTGGCGGAAAGGCATCTGATGGTTACAGACGAATTATGGACCTGGAACCTACTGAGCTGCACCAGCGCGTACCGTTTTTCTGCGGAAGCAATAAAATGGTGGAAAAAGCCGAAGGCTTTATGGAGGAGTTTAAAAACTAGAATAAGTTTAGTATGGGCTCCCTCAAAAGTCTCTGACTTATATTTAACGCCAACTTTGAAAAGCATGGCCTGGCGTACAACCATTTTCATCTTAGTAGTAGCATCCCTCACCTCCTGCGGTTTTACACGAAACCGTGCCGGCTATTATCCTATGGAAGAAAAGGATGTGAATACATGTACGGTTCAGGTGGCTACAATGGCATATTTAAGTGATATTACATTGATTGAAGTAGGTAAACTAAGGTTGGGTGAAGCACCCTTTTTAGAATACTCATGGATGTGTGATAAAGATGATGCGATAAGGGCCATAAAACAAGAGGCTTGCAACGCCAATGCTAATTTTGCCAATATTATAACAGAGGACTATCCCACCTTCATGCAGTCCTGTTATCACTGCACTGTTGTTCTATATCGCGTTCCCGAATCTCAAAAAACACAACTGGACGTTGCCATTGCCAAGAGCCTTAGCAAAGAGCCATTCCCAGACCCAGAGTATGGTTGGGTTGTTTTTGGAAAAATCATAAAAACCATGGCACTTGTTGGGGCAGCCATTGGTATTTCCACCATTCTGAAGTTTACACAAGAAGGCACGTAAAATATTCTTAGCCACAACTTATTTCGCTTGTATTTGCTGAAAAGAAATACCTACTTTCGGGTTCGATTAAAACCTTATCCCCTTTACTATGCGTTACCTATATTCTTTATGCGCCCTGCTGTTTTGCAGTATTACCTTTGCGCAAGTTGACACTGTAAATTTTGAAGCAACCTCTCTATTGGTAGAGATTGACACCACTGCTGGTAATATTTGGCAAATTGGTAAACCCGGCAAATTGGTGTTTGATAGCGCCTACTCAGCACCAAAAGCTATAGTTACCGATACGCTGCTTTCCTATCCCATTAACAATACTTCCAGCTTTACGTTGGGCTTTCAACTTTATGGCGGCCAACCCTACATAGAGTTTAAGCACCGGTTTGACACAGATAGCTTGAAGGATGGAGGCTTTGTAGAAATATCAAATGACAGTGGAAATACATGGATGCTGCTCAGTGATACTACATACCTTGGCGGCAGTAGCCCATACTTCTTTTACTGGTCTTATGGTATAGAAACTCAGAACTTTTACGGAGTTAATGATACCTTAAAAAATGCTCCCTTCGGCTTTAGCGGTAGATCAAATGGATGGATTACCTCTATTATCAGGTTTCCATGTTTTGCCATTAAAAAGCCTTATGAACTTATGCTTCGCTTCACTTTTGTTAGTGATTCCAACGATAATCCCAGAGATGGCTGGATAATCGATGATATATTCATCCACAATCAAGGTGTTTGTTCCAATCTGGCCGAAAACCAACTTCCACAGGTTGATGCCTACCCTAATCCCTTTAGCAATAAAACAAGGATAGACCTTGCTTCTGGAAACTATTTGCACAACGGTTCATACGCTCTGTATGACGTACGGGGCAATCTGGTGGCTACTAAATCCTCATTGGTTGGAGACTCCTTCTTAATTGAAAAAGGACATCTGGCAAAAGGCGTCTACACACTATTGGTACTGGAGAGTGGAGTACCTGTGTCAATCGGGCGTTTATCCATTTACTAAATGTAATTTCCAACATATCCCAAAAAAATAGCATCCGCTTAAAGCAACCCTTTTACAGTATAGTGCTCTATTAAATCAAAGGAACTTACACGATGTATCGCAACCGATGCATCACCCAAAAGCTAGCAGGCCTGCCGCTTTCCATTGGGAAGATTCCCATTTTCTATAACTAAAATCTGCTATCATGAAGATGCTACGACTGCTGTTAAACGGCCTGATACTGCTATGCCTTATTGCACCGCCACTACCGGCACAACAACGCCCAGGTTCACTAAGAGGAACCATTACCGATCAAAAAACGGGAGAGGGTGTACCCTTTGCAAACATTGTTATTAAAGACCTGGCTGGAGGAATAGTAGCCGGAGGTTCCAGTGATTTCGATGGCAAATACAATATCAACCCTGTAAATCCTGGGGTGTACAATGTAGAAGTAGCCGTGCTAGGCTATTCAACTGTAAAGCTTGAGGGAATTAACATTATGGCGAACTCTGCAACAACCAAGGATTTCAAACTACAAGAAGCCACTAATGAACTCTCAGAAGTAGTGGTGGTGTATAGTCAACCACTTATCTCTAAAAATAGCTCAAGCAAAGTATATTCTTTTAATGAAGACAGAAGTTCAGGTGGCAGCTCTAAAACCCAACTGCGTGGTACCAGCGGAACAATTGCTACTGCAGCCGGAGCCACCTCTGATGCTAATGGCAATATTAACGTGCGAGGCTCCAGAGCGTCAGGTACCATCTATTATGTAAATGGCGTAAAAATGCGCAGCAACGTAAATATACCGCAAGCCGCCATTCAATCTACAGAAATAATTACAGGCGGATTACCAGCACAATATGGCGATGGCTATGGACACTATATAGGCCCCCCGATAAATCATAAAACTCCCCATTTTCAATATAGATATAGCGCTCCACAAACCCGTATTACAACTAACGAATCCTACTCTCCCATTACCGAATTGCCCTTTAAAGCAGTGACTTCAGCTCCACTCTCCACTTTTGCATCTGATGTTGACGCAGCATCTTATGCCAACGTTCGCAAGTTTATCACAGAGGGCCAACTGCCACCTGCAGATGCCGTGCGTATTGAAGAAATGGTGAATTACTTTTCGTATTCATACCCCGATCCAGAGGCTGGTGAAGTGTTCTCTATGACTACCGAGTTGGCCAACTGCCCATGGAAAGATGGTCACCAGTTACTAAGGGTGGGAATTAAAACACGTGAAATCCCGAAAGAGGATTTACCTGATAACAACCTGGTATTTCTTATTGACGTATCAGGAAGCATGGGAAGTGATGATAAACTTCCGCTTTTACAAAAATCACTGAGGCTGTTGGTGGAAAACCTTAATGAGCAAGACCGTGTGGCCATAGTGGTTTATGCGTCTGCAACGGGGCTTGTGTTAGAATCTACCAAAGGAACCGATAAGCATAAAATACTACGGGCCATTGACAACTTAAGTGCGGGAGGCTCAACCGCTGGTGGTGCCGGATTAAAACTGGCCTACAAAGTAGCTGCTGAAAACTTTAAAAAAGGCGAAAACAACCGTGTGATTTTGGCTACCGATGGCGACTTTAATGTAGGCTTGAGCAGCGATGACGAAATGATAAAATTGATTGAAGAAAAGCGTGAAACCGGTGTATTCCTCACTGTACTTGGGTTTGGTACTGGAAATCTGCAAGATTCCAAAATGGAAAAAATAGCAGATCACGGTAATGGCAACTATGCCTACATCGATAACTTAATGGAGGCTCAAAAAGTACTGGTAAATGAGATGGGCGCTACTTTAAACGCAGTTGCAAAAGATACCAAGTTTCAAATTGAGTTTAACCCCATACAGGTAAGGGCCTATCGCCTTATTGGTTACGAAAACAGAATGTTGGCCGATGAGGACTTTAATGATGATACTAAAGATGCCGGTGATGTGGGGAGCGGACATAGCGTTACGGCCATCTACGAAATTATACCTACCGCCAGCACTGAAGAACTGGAAGCCCCACCTGTTGATCCACTAAAATACCAACGCAAAGTTGGCCTGGAGGATGGCTCAGTGGTTAATGAATTTGCAACGCTAAAAATAAGATACAAGGCCCCTGACGCGGATGAAAGTGTACTTCGCACTAAAGTAATACCAACCTTTAGTGGAGAAGGCGAAATGTCTGATGATTTCAAATTTATATGCGGGGTATTGGAAGCAGGCATGTTGTTAAGAAATTCAGACTACATAGGCACAAGCAGCTTTGATGAAGCCAAAGAATTGGCCAGAGCTGGAAAAGGCGAAGATGAAAACGGCTACCGCGGGGAGTTTATCCGATTGATTTCTTTGGCAGATAAGCTCCATAAAAGACAAACCGTAGGTATGCGATAAGATTTTTTTCATGTTGATTGGTTGATTTTTGGAACGGAAGGGAATCGGCTTTAAATCCGGTTCCCTTTTTAAAACAGCCCGCTCAGCACTTAGTATTAACCCTAAAAACTATAAATATGAAAGCCATAAAATTTATACTCATTTATGTACTGTTGCTAGGCGGAGCAAGCCTTTTCGCACAGCAACAAAGTGGCATTTTAAGAGGACTTACAATTAATGTTGCAGATGGTGAGACCGTGCCCTTTGCGAACATCGTGGTAAAGGATATCACCGGAAAGGTGATTAATGGTGGGGCTTCTGACATAAATGGCCTGTTTACTATTTCACCAATTGAGCCGGGAGTTTATACCGTAGAGGCCTCTTGTATGGGATTTACCATTGAAACTTTCAAAAACGTGGGAATTAAAAATGGCCAAACGAACACCATTAGTGTTTTGTTTATTGAAGAAATGACCACATTGGAGGAATGTGTGGTTATTGACAAACACCCCCTTATAGATAGAACCTGTTGCAGGAGGTGGACAGCAGAAACCATTTGCTCCTACAGATGCTGCCGCTTACGCTCGGATACAAATTCTAGTAACCCTGTATTGACTTCAGACAGCATCTCCATGTATCCAAACCCCAGTAGCGGGGAGCTTAACATTCAATCTTTGGATGACCTTGATATGGTAACCGTTACAAATATGAATGGTCAAACAGTTACCGAAATAATGATGGATAACCCCACTCAGATTTCTGTAAACCTACAGCACTTACCGCCTGCCACTTATGTGGTACACTTTATAAAAGGAGGTCAGCGCGTATCTAAACTATGGATACTGGCGCACTGACTTTCATATCATACTGGTGATTTGTTTTGTTCTTAAAGGGAGTCCTTCAAAATTGGAGGGCTCTCTTTTATTTTGAGATATTCGCAGCCTAAACTTTAATAGATGAAAACAGCATTCATCACCGGGGCAACTTCAGGTATCGGTCGCGCAACAGCGCAACTATTAGGCAAAAACGGTTACCGCATTATTGCCTGTGGACGAAGGAAGGACCGCCTGGCAGAACTCAAAAAGCAGCTTGAAGCTGATACTGAAATTATCACTTTAAGTTTTGATGTAAGAGATAAAAACAGCGTTTTTAGCGCGATTAACTCCCTTCCAGAAAACTGGAAAACCATAAACCTACTGCTAAACAATG
The DNA here is from genome assembly GCA_963975525.1 of uncultured Owenweeksia sp. Taxonomy (GTDB): domain Bacteria; phylum Bacteroidota; class Bacteroidia; order Flavobacteriales; family Schleiferiaceae; genus Owenweeksia. Next base: position 5,405 of record CAXBJE010000027.1, read on the forward strand.
CAGGCAACGCCCATGGTATGGCTAGTATTGAAGAGGGCACAATTGAAGATTGGGATGCCATGATAGACATCAATGTGAAAGGCTTGCTATATGTTTCCAAAGCCATTATTCCATTAATGATTGAGCGGCAATCCGGACACATCATAAATATTGGTTCCATTGCCGGGAAGGAAGTTTACCCCAATGGAAATGTGTACTGCGCCTCCAAATATGCTGTAGATGCCTTAAATAGCGGAATGCGAATCGACCTCAACAAGCACAACATTAAAGTTTCGCAAATAGCTCCCGGCTTAGTAGAAACCGAGTTTTCCATGGTTCGCTTTAAGGGAGATGCTGATAGATCGAAATCTGTGTATGAAGGCTATGATGCCTTGCAGCCGCAGGATTTAGCGGAACTGATATTATTTATGGCCACGCGCCCGGCCCATGTAAATTTGGCCGACATATTGATTCTACCTCAGGCACAAGCCACCAGCACCATGGTTAAAAAAGGTTAATACCATTACATATCCGATGAAAAAACTATTCACCCTCCTGTTCCTCGTTTCCCTACTAAGCACTTATGGTCAGGCCATTCTTAAAAAGGCAGATAAGCTTGTAGAGCAGAAAAAATATGCCTCGGCCTATGCCCTGCTTGAAAAGAAAGACCCAGATAATAAAAAGCCAGCGATAGTTCTTAAGAAGGCGGATATAGCCATGGACTATTTCGTAACCAGCATTATGCATCAAACCTTTGCCTTTAAAGATTTGGAAGAAGGGGAAGATTTGATGGAGGCCCGTTTAAATGATGAGGGGCAAACCTACGCCCTGTATGTGCTCCCTATTCAAGATGTATTGGATACGCTGATTATGCAGCATCCTGAAAATTACAAGCTCCATAAAACATTAGGAAAATTCTATTACGAGGTTTACTTAAAGTATGGCGAAAACTGGATGATGACCAGCGATGAACTCCTCAAAAAAATGTATGACCACAGCATAATTGCAGCCGAAAACGGGGAGGCCGACTTTTTAACCTACTACAATATTGGTTTTTACCTTACGGGAATGGAACGCTATATTGAGGCTATTTCTGCCTACAAAAATTCTGTGCAACTTGACTCTACCTACCCTACCTCTCAATACAATTTGGCTATTTGCTACTTATATGTGGATAGTGCTCAACAAGGAACCGGCTATGCCGAAAAGGCAGTAGAGCTCTATAAATCTCCAGCCTTAAAGGCTGACGCAGCAAGGGTTACCGGAGTTTTATATAAAACATCAGGAGACTTTAATAATGCTCATAAATTTTTAGAGCTTAGTAATCAGATACAACCCGAGAACTACTACACACTTGCTCAATTGTTGGAGGTTCAGCTTACGCTAGAACTCAACAATGATGCGGCTAATAGTGCAGCTGTGTTTTTTGAATTAGACCCCGCCAACCCCGCCATTGTTGGCGAGTTAATGGGCATCTATTCTCAACAAAATGCTGACACGCTGCTCTTCCCTATCCTCAACCAAAAAATTGAGGAGCATAAAGATGATTTCGAAGTATTGGGTACCGTCTACTTTTTGCTGGCCCGCTACTACATTGCTCAAAACGACATAGCTGCTGCCAAAACATTGCTAATAGCAAGCCGTAAAAACTTTGAAAAAGTGCTGGAGGACGACACCCCGGTTTTTAAGGTAATAGACGACTTTTTAGCTAAGTATCCGGACACTCTGGAAAAGTAATTACTCCCCGTGAGGTCTTCCGCCCCCAGGCGGTGGCCCCAGCAATTCGCGCATCCTTTGGCGTTCCTTATCTTCTGCTGAAGGCTCTTCCGCTTTAAAGTTTCTTAAAGTGTAGGTAAACGTAAGCATCAGGTATTGTTGCAATACTGTTGTCTGCACATCCTCTAAATACGTTTCCGTAATTGTTCTGGAGATATTGGTGTTTTGACCCAAAATATCAAACACATTAAGCTTTAGTTCGGCCGCATCATTCTTCATAAACTTATAGCCCAGGTAGGCATTCCAAAGCAGATAGTTTTGATCAATACCATTAGAAAGCCCTGCATAGTAGGTATTGGTTACATCTGTATTAAACACCAAGCCTTTACCAATAAGCCAATTGAATTTTACAGAAGCGGTATGATTGAAATAGTTGTTATCCGTAGCCATAGCTAGGGTATTACTCACCAAATTGTAGCTTCCGTTGTAACTCATGGTAAAGTCAACTTTAGAGCTAATGTTACTCCCTAAAACCGCACCTCCATTAAAATTGGTAGTTTGTGCAAAATTGGTTTCCTCATCTATAAGTCCGGGCGCGTTGGTGTAGGCTCCTCCTAAATTTAGGTTCAGATTACTCTTAATTCCGGTTAACGGAAAACCATAAGCCAGTGTAGCTCTGCTGGAAAAGTATCCATCCAAATTTACCGGCCGTGTAAACTGAGAACCTGCAGCCAAAGTATAGCCATTAACAGTGGTATCCTGGCGTGCAGTAAATGTGGAGTTGCCAATGTAATTCTGCTTGTACTCACCCATTAAAAACGCAAAAAAGGTACGAGCCTTTTTAGGTGCGGTAAGAGAATAATTTCCCACCACAAAATGACGAACTTCCTGATTAAGGTTTGGATTACCCGATGTAAGTTGAAGCGTATTGGAGTTATCAATTACATCTTGCAATTGGGTAACAGATGGAGAATTTGCAGCACTTCTGTAAAACACCCGAACATTTGAAGTATCGCTTATTTTTTTGCGATACATCGCCATGGGCAACAAGGTGTTGAAACTGCGGCTCAGGTCATACTCTGCCGGGTACTGCTGATCTGCGGTAAGTATTGCATTCTGGTAGGATAACCTCAACATGAAGTTTTGCTCCTTTGATCGGAGGTTGTAACCTACGCCCACCTGTTGGGTGTTGTAGGTGCTGGTAAACACACTACTAAGGGTTGGGTCCAAAATTGAATAATCCTGTGCTGTATCTAATAAATAAGTGTTTTGGTCTGAACTGGAAAAAGTAATTCCCGGAGAATAATCCAGCATTAACATGCCTTTTCCAACCGGCTCAGTGTAGCGAATATTGGCACTATAATTATGCCCACTGGTATTCAGGTCTGTTTGCTGATTTTGATTCCAAACGGAGTCATTAACTGAAAAATAGTTCTCCGCACTTACGTTGGTTACTCCATCTTTACCATCTAAACCGGAGCGAAGGTTAACGGAAAGTGTTCGCATTGGTTTTTCAAATTTGTGTCTCCACAATAATTCTCCCGAAAGGTTATAGCCATTGCGATCTACACTTTCTGAACTATTGGTAGAGTTTAAAATCTGACCAGCATTAAAAGTAGAACCGGCAAGTTGACTATAGCTTTCGTAATCCTGAAAACTAAGTTTTGGGGTAAGCACTAATGAGTTTTTATCATTTATGGTGTACTCCATGCGCATATTTATGCGGTGCCCCAAATTGTTGCTTTCTGTGCTATCATTTTCAGAATACTCCTGATTGAACAGTTCATCTGAAAAGTATTCCCTATTCAACAAAGATTGGCTGTTGTTGATAGTCTGATTGAAAAAGTAATTTCCACTTACTTTAAACTTCTTTCCCCATTCATCCGCATAGTTAATTCCAAAGGCATTGGTGCCCACAATTCCATTTTGCTGACCCACCAAAAAATCATCAACACTAGTGCCGCCACCTCCCCTAAATCCACCGCGCCTGCCGCTCGAGGTTCCTATTGCCCCAATAATGTCTTCGGTAGAAAAGTTTTGTTGATTGATATTATTGAAGTTGCCCAGAATCGAAATTCTCCGGGCATTTTTAAAGTAGTTGAAATTGAGCCCGGCATTATACCTATCATCCGTTCCATAGCCTGCGTACACCTTACCAAACTGCCCGTTGTTCTTGCCGGCCTTGGTCATAATGTTTATGGTTTTTAGGGCATTACCATCATCAAAACCAGTAAACTGAGACTGTTCACTCTTTTGGTCGTACACCTGAATTTTATCAATTATTTCTGCCGGCAAAGACTGCAAAGCCAAAGTAGGGTCACTGGAAAAGAATTCCTTTCCATCCACCAGTACCTTTTTCACCTCTTCTCCCTGGGCTTGCACTTTGCCATCTTGCACCACCACTCCCGGCATTTTGGCAATTAAATCCTGTGCACTGGCATCTGCGTTTACCTTGTAGGCATCTGCATTGTACTGAGTGGTGTCCCCAATCTGTTTTACACGCTCTTGTATTTGCACTACCAGCGCTTCATCAAGTAGGGTTGGGTCCACCTGTAGTTTCATATTGCTCATATCAAGGTTTCCTTCCACCCTGATTCTTCTGGTTAAAACCTTATAGCCGATAAAACTTATTCTTAACCTGTACATTCCCGGAGAAACATTGGCAATGCTAAAGTTTCCGTCTTGGTCTGCCACGGCACCAAAAACTTTTTCGGTTCGCGGATTTTCGAGAATAACATTGGCTCCAACCAGAGATTCTGTTGAAACGCTATCGGTTACCGAGCCTGTAACAGTAAAGGTTTGTGCCCTTAAAATTGTAGAAACAAAAATGGCGAGTAGTAAGATTACTTTTTTCACAAGTGGAATTGCTGAACGCAGAATTAATGGAGAAATATCAATATTATTTGGGGCTAAGATGATGGATAGTTTAAAAGGTTTAATCTCATCAAATACTTTTTTATACCCCACCTTTTATCTTTGCGCAAAATTCACCACCCTCCCGGAAATCGGGATGGGTGGTTAGTCATTTTATACCCATGGCAGATACTGCAACAGATTTTATCAATTCTTATCTTTTAGATGACCGCTTTCGCGGAATAGGTGACCACCTCCGCAACAATCAGTTTCACAAGCTACACCTACGCGGAATAACGGCCTCATTCACAAGTCTGGTTGCAGGTGCCAGCTTTTTGCATGCCGAGCGCCCGCATTTATTTATAATGAACGATAAGGAAGAAGCAGCCTATTTCCTTAATGACCTGGAGCGCATCACCAATGAAAAGGATGTGCTTTTTTATCCGGGTTCGTACCGCAGGCCCTATCAGGTAGAAGAAACGGACAATGCCAATGTGTTGCTAAGAGCGGAAGTGCTGAACCGCATCAATAGCCGTAAAAAACCAGCACTTATAGTTAGTTACCCTGATGCCCTTTTCGAAAAAGTAATCACACGAAAGCAACTTAACGCGAACACTTTTTCCGTAAAAGAAAGTGACAACCTCAGCATCGATTTTTTAAATGAGATGCTTTTTGAATATCATTTTGAACGTGTGGATTTTGTGGTAAGTCCGGGCCAATTTTCGGTGCGCGGTGGTATTGTAGATGTATTCTCCTTCTCGCATGATCAACCCTATCGCGTAGAGTTTTTTGGGGATGAGGTAGAGAGCATCAGAACTTTTGATATTGAAACGCAGCTGAGTATAGACAAGGTAAAAAAGCTAAGTCTGATACCCAATGTGGAGAACAAGATGATGCTTGAAACCCGCGAGAGTTTCTTCGATTACATTTCCGATAGTATGGTGGTTTGGGTTAAAAGCGTACCCCTGGCCGCAAAGCGACTGGATGAACTTTTTGGTAAAGCCGAAGAGGCGTTCAAGGATTTGAATGAAACCTTAAAACATGCCCAGCCTGAAGAACTTTTTATTAGTGGAACAACTGTAAAAAACACCTTGCAAAGGTTTGCTACTGTTGAATGGGGTAACGATACTTACTTTACCCCAAACCAGATTTTTGAGTTTGATGCCAAGCCACAGCCTTCCTTCAACAAAAAGTTTGAGCTGCTTGTAGACGATTTTAGAAAGAATACGCAAGCTGGCTGGAAGAACTATTTACTGTGCCTTAACGCAAAGCAAGTAGAGCGGTTTTATGCCATTTTTGAAGACATTAGTCATGAGGTGGATTTTCAGCCCATAGTGCATACACTGCATGAAGGCTTTATTGACCCTCAGGGCAAAATAGCTGTTTATACGGATCACCAGATTTTTGAACGCTATCAAAAATTCAAGCTAAAAACGGGCTACGAAAAAAAGCAGGCCATTACCCTAAAAGAGCTCACCAGCCTGCAAATTGGAGATTACGTCACTCATATTGACCACGGAATTGGCGAGTTTGGCGGGCTTCAAAAAATTGATGTAAACGGGAAACAGCAAGAGGCAATAAAGCTGGTTTACAGCGGTGGGGATGTATTGTACATAAGTATTCACTCCTTACATAAAATTGCCCGTTATAACGGGAAGGAAGGCACAACACCTACCACTCACAAACTCGGTTCAGGAGCATGGGCCAAAACCAAGGCCAAAACCAAAAAACGTGTTAAGGAAGTAGCATTTGACCTTATCAAACTGTACGCAAAGCGCAAGGCTAATAAGGGCTTTCAATTTTCTCCAGATACTTACTTGCAACATGAATTAGAAGCCTCTTTTATTTATGAAGATACCCCAGACCAGATTACCGCTACGGCAGATGTAAAAAAGGACATGGAAGCTCCCATCCCAATGGATAGATTGATTTGTGGGGATGTAGGTTTTGGAAAAACCGAAATTGCCGTTCGGGCAGCGTTTAAGGCGGTAAATGACAGTAAGCAGGTGGCTGTGCTTGTACCTACTACCATTTTGGCCTTTCAGCATTACAAAACCTTCTCCGAAAGATTAAAGGATTTGCCTTGTAATGTAGATTACATAAACCGGTTTAAAACCAAAAAACAACAAACAGAAACCCTTAAAAAACTGGAGGAGGGAACTCTGGACATCCTTATCGGAACACATCGTTTGGTAGGTAAGGATGTAAAATTTAAAGACCTTGGACTACTGATTATTGATGAGGAACAAAAGTTTGGGGTAAGTGTAAAAGACAAGCTCAAAAACCTCAAAACCAATGTAGATACACTGACTTTAACAGCAACGCCAATTCCGCGTACCCTACAGTTTAGCCTGATGGCTGCCAGAGACTTGAGCGCCATGACTACTCCGCCACCCAACCGCCATCCAATAGAAACCCAGATTGTTCCTTTTAGTGAAGAGATGGTTCGCGATACTATTATGTATGAAATGAGCCGTGGCGGCCAGGTTTTCTTCATTCACAACCGGGTTGAAAACATTAAGGAAGTTGCAGGGATGATTAGCCGCATGGTACCCGATGCCAAAATAGGTATTGGACATGGCCAGATGGAAGGCAAAAAGCTGGAAGAGCTCATGCTCCGTTTTATTGACGGACATTTTGATGTACTGATTGCTACCAGCATTATAGAAAATGGATTGGATGTACCCAATGCGAATACCATCATAATCAACAATGCACACCATATTGGCCTTAGCGACTTACATCAGATGCGTGGCCGTGTGGGCCGGAGTAATAAAAAAGCGTTCTGTAAGCTGATAGCGCCACCCTTAAGTACATTAACCGAAGAAGCCCGCAAAAGACTTACAGCCATTGAGCAATTCAGTGATTTGGGCAGTGGTTTTCATATTGCGATGCGCGATCTTGAAATCCGTGGAAGTGGTGATTTATTGGGTGGCGACCAAAGCGGGTTTATCTCCGACATTGGTTTTGACACCTACCAAAAAATTCTGGCGGAAGCCATAGAAGAGTTGAAGGAAACAGAATTTAAGGAGCTGTATGAGGATGATCAGAAGAAAAAAGATTTTGTAAAAGAGACCATATTAGACACAGACCTTGAAATATTGATTCCGGACACCTATGTAAACAAAGTTGAAGAACGCTTAAGACTGTATCAAACGCTGGATTCGCTGGAATCGCCTGATAAACTTTTTGAGTTTGAACAAGAACTGATAGATAGATTTGGCCCAGCACCAAAAGAAGTGTACGAATTACTAAGCTCAATGAGGCTAAGGTGGTTAGGTAAAGAAATAGGGTTTGATAAAATAGTTTTAAAACAAGAGAGACTCATAGGATATTTTCTTTCAGATCAAAACTCACCCTACTTCCAAAGCGAAAAATTTACCAGGGTACTACAGTTTTTAAAAGACCAACCCAAAGCACAAATGAAAGAGCGCAACAACAAGCTTTACCTCAGCTTTGGTGATGTAAAAACGGTGGAGCAAGCACTAAATTTATTGCAGCCCATATTAGTTAAAGTAGAGAAAGTTTAGTGGTAAATATTGGGGGTATTGCAAAACCAAGACATAATTCGTACATTTGTTGGCAGATGTCGCAATTATGAGTGAAAGCCCCGTACAATATGGAAGCAATACCTACACCCACTTAGGAGGGCAGAGTATGGTAAATGAGCCCCAAGCTACCTATGGGAGCCAATCTCGTATAAAACTCATACGAAGAGGTTTACCCCTTAGTTCGCTTAGCTACTTCCTAAAAGATTCTAAGTTAAATCAACAAGAGCTAAGCACCATTTTGCAAATTTCTGCCCGTACTATGCAGCGTTACTCTAATGATCAAATGCTGCCATCAACCGTTTCCGAAAAACTCCTTATGCTCAATGATCTCTACGAAAAGGCAGAGTACATATTAGGAGGAGGCACTCAAAACGCAACCAATTGGTTGCGAAGTAATGTTGTTGCCCTGGGCAATCAGCGGCCACTCGATTACCTTGATACCTACGAAGGTTATAACGAAGTAATGAAAGTGCTTGGCCGCCTGGAGTGGGGCGTAGCTTCATGAAACTATACCGTATTACTTCCCCGCATCATACTTACGACCTGAGCGGAACCGGAGCCCGCTTATATGGCGGCCGATGGAACAGCGTAGGCCACCCCGTGGTGTATTGTACAGGAACCATATCGCTGGCTATGCTGGAAACCATGGCTAATGCCGAACCGGAATGGCTAAAAAAACCTTTCTCTCTAAACATTCTCAACATCCCGGATCATCTCCATATTGAAAAACTGAAAGGAGAAGACCTGAACCCGGATTGGAAATACTATCCATTTTCA
>CAXBJE010000028.1:0-14145 GCA_963975525.1 uncultured Owenweeksia sp.
ATGGTGTGGTTACAGAGCTTAAATGGGCTAAGGATATAGACGCGCCTAAAGGAATGGGCATTTTGGTTGATAAAATGTACGTAACCAATATTGATGAGTTGGTACAGATAAACATGGCTGATGGTAAAATCACAAAAGGCTTTACCATAAAGGGAGCAAAGTTTTTAAATGATGTAGCCGTAGGTGGTGGTAAAGTGTATTTCTCCGACATGGAAACCGGGAAGTTGCACATGTATGATGGCGAAAGAATCTCATTAGTTTCCGAAGGCCACTCCGGACTAAATGGCCTTACCTATTTTGATGGCAACCTTTACGGTCTTGATGCCAGCGGGCTTATTAAATTCTCTTTGGACGGTGGTATGCCTGAAATATTAAACTCAGAGGTAACCGGTGGAGATGGCCTTGTGTTGATAGATAATGACACATTTATTGCCAGCCGTTGGAAGGGTGAGGTTTGGTTAATTAAAAATGGGACTGCTACTAAGCTTTTAGATAGTAAGGAAGAAGAAGTTCAAACAGCAGATATTGGCTATAATCCGGCCGAGAAAATGGTGTATGTACCCCGCTTTTTTAGCAATAAGGTAAGTGCCTACAGGCTTACGTACTAGGCAGAAAATTGGTTTAAACAAAAAGTCCGATTCAATAATTTGAATCGGACTTTTTTTATTTCGGAGTATTCTTTTACTAATTATAAGTGGTTGTAAGGGTATATGTAACGCCTTGGTCCACAAACTTTTCTTCTCCAATCCATTGAGATGATGAGATTGATTTAATAAGAACATCTGTAGTTACACCACCGCCTGTGAGTGCAATTCTTGTGTTGTCTGAGTTCAAGGTCCAAACACCAGTTTCAATAATCTGAGGGTCATTGGGGTCACATTTTGAAGGACCTTCTTCTACAATATATGTTTTATCAGTCTTCAGATTCATGAAGTCATCAAGATCACAAGCAGCAAAATAAGGTGTTAGGTTGTTCTCCTGTGTACCATTGTTGTCAATGTCAATGGCCGGTTCAATTTCTATCCGCGTACGGGTCCAATTGTTTCCAGTAAGCATTTCCGTTCTTGTGGGCGGGGGGTCAGTTTTGTCCTCTTCTTTACAGGATGTAACTGTGAGCCCAACTAGCAGGGCGGACCACAACAGTGGCCTTAGGTAATTAGTGGTCATAATAATTAGGTATTAATTAGATAAAGGATAAATGTAGTAATTATGAACATCCCATATTACCCCCATTCAGCACTAATTATTGTCCCCTTTTTTCTAAGCCACCAAACTCCTTAAAATAGAACCACCACTTTGGTTTTGGCCACGGTTAGAGTAAAGCCATTGCAACCAGCGTTGTAGCACCACGTTTTCTATCTGCCAACCCTCTTCGGTTCTTATAATCATGCCCGTATCTGCAAGGTTCTTAAGGGCGCGCTCCACACTACTGGCGGCACCTAGCCTGTAATTCATCAAAAACTCAAAAGAGTGGGGTTGTAGCACTTTATCTTCATTGGCAATAGCCTTAAGCAGCCTCCATTGAAGGTCAGTAAACCTTTTTCTAAAAGTGTAAAAAGCCGGTTGGTAAATGGCCATAACTTTATTGATATGGCTTTGCAGCTTAATATCTGCGGGGTTTTTATTTTGAAGTAGATCTAGCACAAAAGCGGTATTTCCGCGTGTGAATTTCAACAGGCTCTTGGCGTTGGTTTCACTTTCGTGAGAATTGATTTCTGTAAAGTTGCTAAGTTGTAGCTGAGGCAGCTCAAAGGGTGTGGCATTTCCCTCAAAGGCCGGGTTAAAGCCATTGGCACTCATCAAAAGCTGACTGTTTCTGGAGCCAAAAAACTTTCCAAATAGTTCAGATGGTGAAGACTCTCCTTCCCATTGATCCAAATCTTCAATCACAAAAAGAAAATCCTGTGAAATATTTTGGATGGCGACCAATAAGCACTCAAACCAATCATTAATAGGTTGAACGGCCTCGCCAGCAGGCATGGGGTGTTCTTCAAAAAATCTTTTTAGCTGATACTCCACATTGGAATGGCGGGAGGCCACTTGTCTAACACTTTGCTCAAGCCCTAAAAGCAATTGTTCGTTACTGAGCATTCCTCTTGCTGATAGATAAAAACAGATTCTACGGCCTTCCAGCTTTCTAAAAAGTGCCTGAATGGTGTGTGTTTTTCCCATGCCCGAAGGAGCATGAAGAAAAATGCTTTCACGAGCCATGACTAAATCATACAGCTGCGTAATTTCGAGGTCGCGTTGAATTATTGCCATTTTAATCAGGGATTTATGACGGCAATTTATCCACAATTCGCTTATTGCGTAACGCTTTGGAAAATACCTGTTAACGTTGAATTGTTAATTAATGTGGGCAAATACGGGGTAGTTTTAACTACACAGTTGCCACACATTTTAGCTCAATGGCTATAGGGGTAGGTAGTGCATTTATGGCCACCGTGGTTCGGCAGGGTTTAGGGTCAACGTCCTTAAAGTAATCAGCATAAATTCGATTGAATGTTTGAAAATCACGTTTCATATCCACTAAAAAAACCTGTACATCCACGAGTTTTTCCCAACTGCTTCCGTTTTCCTCCAATATCGCTTTTACATTGGCAAACACGGAATGCACCTGGGCTTCAAAGTCAAAGCTTTTAAAGTTGCCATTGTGATCCAGCTCCAACCCCGGAACTCCTGAATCATTGGCATCACTACCTGCAATGCGAGGCCCTACACCACTCAAAAAAAGAATTTCGCCAACTCTGCGCGCTAATGGATATGAACCTACTGGTTTTGGAGCTTTGCTCATGGGGATTGATTTTGAAGCGAAAATATGGGTTTTTGCAAACTATGCTTATCTGCTGAAAGGTAAACCACAAACACACTACTGAGTAACAGAATAGTGCCGATGGTAATGATATTCCATACCTCCAATACATCAGAAAAATAAACACCTGTAAAGAGCTCACTGCTAAGGATTAGGCAGGGAAGGCTTATATAGTACAGTGCTTTGGCCCAAAATTTACCCTGAGGCCATTTCCACTTTATATTAGAGTGTAGCAAAAAGTAAATGCAAAACAGAGGCACCCATAAAAATACGAAATAGGGTTTCCAGGCCACTGGCGAAAGCAATGGAAGCGCACAAAACAGCAAGGCCCATTGCATGGCCTGACTATGTGAAATGTCTGTGGGCGCCAACCTCTTCCTGAAAAGGTATAAGGGATAAATTGCCAGGATGATAACGGAACCGTAATAGATCTTTTTAATAAGAGAAGTATCTAGATTGGCGATGTTTATGGTGTAGTCAATTCCGGTAGATCCATCGGACAGGAACCGGCCAAAGGCGGCCATCAGGCTTTGATTCATTTGTGAAGTTGCCGGAAATGGAATGACGCTGTTTTGCACCCATGCATGGTGATAGGCCAGTGCTTCTTCCCAGCCAAAAACTAAACCGGTGCTTGCACAGCAAAGCACCACAACGCCAATGGCCACGGCACTTAGCTTGTACGCTCCTTTGTAAATAAAATACAAGAGCACAAAAATGGGGAAGACCTTGAGAGCAATGCTAAACCCCAGCAGTATAGCTGCCCAAACAGGCTTTTCGCGATGATATAAAAGCACGCTGCCAAAGGTTAGCGCAAGTATAAATAGGTTGATTTGTAAAAAACCGGCATTATCCATTAAAAACCTCACACACAATAGAAATGGAACCAGCACCATTGGGTTGCTGAACGACATATCCTCTTTTTGCCTTGTTTTTTGAAAAGGTAAAAGCAGCTTTCGTTTTAAAAAAAGCGAAACCGTCATTCGCATGGTTACAAACAGGGCGAACCAGCTACCCAGCAACCATACTAGCCTTACCGAAAAAGGAGATAACTGATCAAAAAGAGCCAGTGGTACACTGAATACGCTGAAAAACGGAGGCCAGGTGTTTAGGTAATCGCGATAGATGTTATCACCCTGCAGTACCAGGTTTCCTGCGTTGAGGTATCCAATAAAATCACCATTGCGTTGTGTATCTCTTATGGTTTCTAAAAGCAAAACCAAGAGTGCGACAACCATTAGCCAGAAATAGACTTTTTGGTATTTTTTAGGTGACGAGGGGTTGTTCGGCATAGTTGCAGTGCTGGCGCTTTTTGGCCAGCCCAAATATATTTGATTAGCAATAGGCGCCCAAAATTCTATTCAAATCGGGCGGAAGCCAGTTAATTATAACCTTCAGGCCTTTCCTTCCCACTCCTTATAAAACTGCTCCAGGTAGTTTTCCATAAACTCATGGCGCTGTTTCGCCAATTCCTTACCGGTTTCGGTATTCATCCGGTCTTGTAGTAACAGCAGTTTTTCATAAAAGTGATTGATGGTAGGAGCGGTGCTGGCTTTGTATTCTTCCTTTGTCATATTAAGATTTGGTGGAATTTCAGGATTGTAAAGTGCAAAGCCCTTATGCCCGCCATAGTTAAAAGTACGGGCTATGCCAATGGCCCCAAGCGCATCCAGCCTATCCGCGTCTTGCACCACGTCCAATTCCGCAGAATGAAAGACCTGTTCTTCATTTCCCCCTTTGAAAGAAATGTTTTTTACAATATTAACCACATGTTCAATGATGGTTTCATCTACCGAAAGGGAAGTGAGGAAGGCGCGGGTTTTTGCTGGCCCTACTTCCTCATCACCATTATGGAATTTAGAATCGGCAATATCGTGCAACAGTGCGCCCAGCTCTACTACTACCATATCAACCTTTTCATGTTGTCCGATGGTTTTAGCGGTTTTCCACACTCGTTCAATATGGAACCAATCATGTCCGCCTTCGGCATTAACCAGTTCGGCTTTAACAAATTCAATGGTTTTTGAGATTATGTGATCCATTAATGTGTTCTTGAGAAATGCAAAGGAACGGCTTGAAAACAAAAAAGCAGCAGGGAAAACTGCTGCTTTTAGTTTTACATTTACGAGGGTTTTATTCCTTTAGTGAAATCTTTACCATAACATCTTCCTTCTTCTTTTTGTAGGATTCAAACAAAAACTCCGTTTCAGAAATCATTATTATTTTGTGAGTGGCAAATTGATAGAGCTTTATGCCTCGGACATCCGACATATCCAGAATAGCCTCTTTAGTTACCTCGCCTCTTTCGTCATCAACTATATAAGCAGTTAATTGCTCCTGCCTTCCATCTCCATAGGTTCGAGGTGCCTGATCAAATGGTAACTCCAAATTTTCCGCTAAATCAACATATAAAAAGTAGTGAAAACCATCCGCATATTGGTGTTTAAATGACATGAAGCCTCGGCCACTTTTGCCATATTGGCTTTTAGGAAGCTTTCGCATCCATGCCAATTCTCCGGCAGGATCTATTTTGGAGATTAAAATATCATCGTAATGATAAGTGTAATACGTGGTGGTTCTTCCATTGGTGGTGCTGGTATGCGTAACAATGTAATATTGCTCACCTATTAAAATTATACTGCCATCTTCTAAAAACTGAAGTTTCCGCAACTTCAAATTCGTAAACTCCGCTTCGCCTTTATCCTCTTTTTTGTCATTTCTTTTTTGGGTGCGCTTGCTTTCATACTGGTTCATTATTTCCACTGGTATGGAGTAGCTCTGCTCATCATATAGTTCCCCCTCCTTATTTAATTTGGCATAAAAAACACCATCGGCATTTCGGCCTCTGGCTGTATTGTTGTAAAAACCAGCCAAAACCATAAGATCATCTACTGTTTCATAAATGGACACTGATGTGATGAATTTGCCGTTAAGTTCAATTTCAGAAGTCTCCAATCTCTTGTCCAGTGGAGTGCGCTTAAGCATTTCAATGTGGTAATTGGGTTCATCATCACTACCCTTCTTTTTTACTCTAGTGGTGTTGTCATCAAATACGGTAGCTAATATGTAAGCATTACCATCACCGTCAACTCCATAGTCAATATTATTCATTTTTTTTTCGGTATAAGGCATACGCGCCTCATCACCCCAAATTTCTCTCATATCTGCATCAAATACATACAGCCCTATTTCATCAAAGTTTTTTGCATCACTTTTAACTTTGGGCACTTTACGGTATTGTACCAACATCTTACTGCGGTCAGCAGAATAGTAAAAATCGAATTTATCAGTTACCCCTGCCCTGAAGTAAGCGGTGGTAACCATGGAGCCATTTCCGGCAATTTTTCCTCTGGTTGCAATTATTCGTTTTTCAAGTCTATTTCACGATAAAATAATTGCTCACTTTCGCGATCACGATCCCAAATAGAGTAAAGCATGAGTAGTTTATCTCCCATTTCGGTGATAGCCTCCAAATCATAAGACTTTGGCATTTCAAGTTCTTTACTAAATACTTGCTTCATACCCGAGGCATCAAACTTTTGAACTATCGTTTTGCCTTTAACAACTTTTAGGGAAAGAACCTCATTACCTCGGTGAAAGTAATTTTTGGAGTTTGAATCAACCACTTTATAGGGTTCACTTACTTCAAATGTGATGTCTCGTGGTTTTTCAAATTGGCCAAGCATGGAGCACGACCAAAGCAAAGCCAGGCTTAATAGCGTTTTAGTTTTCATGTGATGTTTAAATTGAGTTTAAAAAATTGAGATGGTGCCCATGTAAGAAAAGAATCAAAGGGGAGGCAGAACAACAACTAGCATTTAGGGTTAGATGGCAATAATAGAAAAAGATGCGATAAAAGCCATAATGTGGTGTAAGATTTATCTACTTGTGCAAATTATGGTTTCGCAATTATACTAATACCAACCCACTTGATCCAACCTTCCATTTTTCCTTTCGGTATACGTGTAGATGAACCTATTACCACACTCACAGATCTGTTTGTGGCGGCAGTTTGTTTTTATGCATTTTTTAGGCTCCGAAACCAATCTGATGGCAGCAGGCTACATCAACTGGTGTTATGGTACTTCGCCCTTATGGGAGTGGCTACCCTTATCGGAGGCGTTATAGGTCATGCTTTTTTATATGCACTCTCTTTCCATTGGAAATTGCCGGGCTGGCTTCTAAGTATGATGGCCATAAACCTGCTGGAGCGGGTGATGATACGTTTTTCTAAACCCGTGCTTTCTACAAACAGGGCTAAATTTTTCTCCTATTTTAATATTGCAGAATTAGTGGTGTTTGCAGCCCTGGCTTTTGGCTATCTCAACTTCAGGTTTGTAGAAATACACTCGGTGTATGGGCTGCTGGTAGTGGTTTTTGGATTTTGTGTGTTTAACTATCGCAAAAACCATGGACGAAGGGTGGTAATTCAATTTATGATAGCTACCGGCTTTGCCTTTATTGCCGCAATTATATTTATTTCTAAATGGGATATAGATAAATGGTTTAAACATGTTGACCTGGCCCATGTTTTTATGGCAATATCAGCATGGTATTTTTACAAAGGCTCTAAATTACTGATGAAGCAAACAGCCTATAATCCTAAATACCAACCTGATTAACACATTAACTTATTTTAATGCACCCCTAGAGTATGTTTGGACTATTTAAAAAGAAAACGGAAAAAGAGAAGCTTCAAAAGGAATATGAAAAACTTCAGAGAGAAGCGTACAGGTTGTCCACTATAAATCGCACGGAAAGTGATAAAATGACTGCCAGGGCCGATGAAATTGCCAAAAGAATGGATGCCTTGCCCTAATCTGTTTGAGTTATTAACTTCTTGGAATAAACGCAAGTTTATCACCCTTGGTAAAATCTGGCAAGTCACGTTTTATAAGCTTTGGGTCTTCATTTTCCTTTAGCACGAACAGTGGTAAAATGTGTTGCTTGTATCTTTTCTGGATTTCATCGTAATCCTGCTGATCCTCACATTTCTCAATAATCATTTCCTTGTGATTGCGAATGGCCTGAGCCAGGTTTAAGTAGTCGGCTTTGCAATTAAACATCACGTTTGCGGGAAATGTTACGTCTTTAAGTTCCTGCTCTTTTTTACTGCTTAAGCGAAATACATTGTCTTCAGAAAACTCCTCCTCAAAGTATTTCATTGCGAGGTTGTTTACCTCGCTGCTGCTCGTCATGGCCATGAGTTTACCAATAGGGGTAAAGTCTATTTCATCAAAAACGGTATCTCCCAATATGTTTCCTTCATACACGTTTAATCCCATGCGCTGGGCTTCACGCACGTTAGCTTTAGAAGTATCGGCCAATAATACATGTATGTTATGACCTTTAAGAAAGGAGGCAATAAATCGGGCGTTTTCATTGGCCCCAGCTATTAGGTAGCCTTTGGGCTCTTCGCGCTCTACTTTTAGCCATTTGGCTAGCGGTTTGGCCGTTCCCCCCTGTAATATTACTGTACCTACTATAATCAAAAAGGTAAGCGGTAAAATGAGCTCCGCCTGCTGTGCATCTACAGTTCCGGCTTCCTGAGATGTGAGCTGTAGTGCAAATAATGAAGCCACGGCTGCGGCCACAATTCCCTTTGGCCCCACCCAAGACATAAATACTATTTCGCGCCAATTAAATCTGGAGCGCAAAGTGCTGAGCCAAACAATTAAAGGCCTTATTACAAATACAACAACCACAAACAAGATTGCTGCACTCCAACCGAGTTTTTCAATTTGCTCCACATCAATTCTACTGGAAAGCAAAATGAAAAGCACTGAAATTAATATGATGCTCACATCCTCCTTAAAGGATAGAATCTTTTTGAACTCGTTTACCCTGACATTGGCCAGCACTATACCCATACAGGTGGTAGACATCAGTCCGGCTTCATGCGAAATAAGCTCAGCAAAGGTGAAGGCAAATATTACCAGGCCAAGAGCAACTACATTTCGCAAATATGCCGGTATTCGGTTTTTCTGTAATAACCAACGCAGGAAGAAAGCGGTAAGCACCCCTACCAGTATACCAGAGGCCACTGTAATAAAAAATTGCTTGAACACTTCAAGTGTATCGGCATTTTCAAAGTGGCTGATTTGGATAAATTCATATACCAAAACAGCAATCAATGCTCCTAGGGGATCGATTAGGATACCCTCCCACTTAAGTACATTGTTTATGCCTTCGTTGGGCCTGGCATTCCGTAGTATGGGTATAACCACTGTGGGCCCGGATACTATAATCAGGGCTCCAAACAGAAAGGCCAATCTATAGTTGAGGCCAATCAGGTAGTGGGCGGCAAAGCCACCGGCAATAAGGGTAATGATTGGGCCAAATATCAACAGGTTTCGCACTACACCCGCCTGATGCCTTATTTCCTTGAGTTTTAAAGTGAGGCCTCCTTCAAATAAAATAACCCCTACCGAGATGGAAACAAAGGCAAAAAGCAAGTCGCCCGAAAATATTTCATCACCATCAAGAAGTTTATCTCCGTAAGCGGTAAAAAAAGTGGAGGCCGGCCCCAAAGCCAAACCAATAATGATTAGCGGAAGTATGGCAGGTACTTTTACTTTCCATGCAAGCCATTGCGCCAGCACGCTAAGTACCAGTATTCCGGCTAATTCTATCATTCCATCCATAGGCCCGATTAAAGAGGGTTAAATATCGGTAAAATGAAAGAAGCGTTACATCAGAGGTAATTGTTCACAAAGTTTTTGGCGTATCCTTTTATTTCTTCGCGGGTTTCCCTGAATTTTTCTTGAATTTCTACTTCGGTACCAATGGCCTTGGATGGATCACTAAAGTTTTGATGCAGCTTTTGGGCGTTGGTCGGAAACCATGGGCAGTTTTCGTTAGCATGATCACATACTGTAATTACAAAGTCAAAATTCACATCGCGATATTCATCTAAATGGTTTGAGGTGTGATGTGAGATGTCAATACCGTCTTCCGCCAAGGTTGCAATGGCTTTAGGGTTTAAACCGTGAGTTTCAATTCCGGCAGAATAAACCGCGGCTTTTTCATTTGCAAAATGATTGAGATAGCCTTGCATCATTTGGCTACGGCACGAGTTGCCGGTGCAGAGTACCAGGATATTTTTCATGATAAAATTTGTTGGTTAGGATAATATTTTTTGCGAAGCCAAAAGGCCACACGTACAAGTAGTATAAGTGCTGGCACTTCAACCAAAGGCCCAATAACGCCTGCAAAGGCCTGGCCTGAGTTGAGTCCGAAAACTGCAATAGCTACCGCAATGGCCAATTCAAAATTGTTGCCTGATGCTGTAAAAGCAATCGAAGCATTTTGATCATAAGGGGCACCAAAAGCCTTGCTCAGCAAAAAGCTAATGATAAACATAAGGGCAAAGTATATTACCAGAGGAACAGCAATTAGAAATACATCAAAGGGTATTTGCACAATGAGCTCTCCCTTCAGGCTAAACATTAAAATAATGGTACCTAAAAGGGCAATAAGCGTAATTGGTGAAATGGCAGGGATAAACTTTTTTTGATACCACTCTTCGCCCTTTAGTTTCACAAAAATCACCCTGCTCAAAAATCCCATTAAAAATGGGATGCCTAAATATATGGCTACACTTTCTGCAACGGCACTCATGGAGATGTCAACCAAAGCACCATCAATACCAAAGTAGGGAGGAAGAACTGTAATAAACAGATAGGCGTAAAAGCTGTAAAACAGTACCTGAAAGATGCTGTTTAGGGCGACTAAACCGGCAGCGTACTCGCGGCTGCCATCTGCCAATTCGTTCCATACCATAACCATGGCAATGCAGCGTGCCAGGCCTATAAGTATAAGGCCAACCATGTACTCTGGATGATCTTGGAGAAATACAATGGCCAAACCAAACATTAGTATTGGCCCTATAATCCAATTAAGCACAAGTGAAAGTGAAAGCACCTTTACATTTTTGAAAACCTTTGGCAATTGTTTGTACTGAACCTTGGCTAAAGGCGGATACATCATTAATATAAGGCCAATGGCCAAAGGGATGTTGGTTGAGCCTGAGCTGTAATTTTGAATGCCGTCAGCCAGGTTGGGGAGTATATTTCCCAAAAGTACCCCCACCGCCATGGCTGCAAATATCCATAGGGTGAGGTACCGGTCTAAAAAGCTTAATCTGCGAGGTCTAAAGTTTTGTGCCTCCATTTCTAGCAGCAGTTTGAGTTTGGTGCACAACAGGCATCAGCCACAGCTACCGTTTCACTTTTTGACGCAACTTTCTCTTCGGGTGTGCAGCAGGCGGTGGCATCTTCGGCAGCATATTTTGGGTCATTAAACTCTACATCTTCATGAAAATAATACATCTCCCATTGGTGTCCATCAGGGTCGGTTGCCCAAAATTTATCCTGTAAAGCATAGCAGCAATACACGCCCATTTCTTCTTTTGACACTAAGCCCAGTGGTTTTAGGTTTTCCAGTCTCTCGGTTACCTCCTTTAAGGTTTCAAGTTGAATTCCAAGATGTCCAAAATTGCTTTGAACACGTTCGGCATTTTCTAAAAATGAAATTACAAGTGCCGGTTTTGGAATTGTAAATCGGGTATAGCCACTTTTTATTTTATCGGGTGCTTGTCCAAAAAGTGCTGTGTAAAACTCGGTGGTTTTGGCTATATCACTCACGTAAAGCGATACATGCATACGGGGAAATTCAGTTGTAGTATTCATTTGTTTATTGCTATTTTACGATTAATGAAATTAAAACTTTTGATGATTTTGTTGTTTCTATGGTTTTGTTATTTGGTAAAGAGTCAGGGTAATATGTTTAGCAGCAATCGCCAGGTTTGGCCAGTTGGTCAAAAAATGTGGAGAATTGATTCTTTAATGTTGTCCACTTCTCAGAATCAATACAATAGCACATACTGGTGCCTTCCACAGTGCCTTTAATGAGGCCAATATTTTTAAGTTCTTTTAGGTGCTGAGATATGGTGGCTTGTGCTAAACCTAACTCGTTTACCAAATCACTATTAATACAAGAGTTGAGTTTTAACAGGTGCTCCAAAATGGCAATGCGAGCAGGGTGACCCAATACTCTGGCCATTAAGGCGAGTTCATTTTGCATGTTGCTAAAAAGATCTGTGCGAGTAACTCCCATTGCTAAATTTATTCATTGCAATATTACGATTAAAATCTATTTGGCAAGTATTATCGTAATTATTTTTTCAATGTGCACGGTTTTTGCTTTACACCGTTCACTTCAAATTGGCTGCTAACCTTTAGGAGTATAAATATTTTCGCCCCATGAAACCGAACAACCATAATTTTTCGATAGATCTGCCTGGCGATCTAAACGATACCCAAATCGAGTCTGTATTACCCACCTTTATTTTTATTAACGAAAAGCAGAATCCTCAGTCGCCCGTTTCAGTAGCTCACCAAATACAAGTGGTGGACTGGAAAAAATCTAAACTTGAAAACGGGGAGTGGTTTGTAGATTCGAGGTGGATAGTGAGGGCTTCTTAGATTCTCATTGGGAGATTAGATATATCTGAGAAAGTGGAATTTCAGAAAGTTTGTTTCGGTGTACCCTATTTATTTGAACCTTGAATCTACCAACTCCTTGATAATATTTGAAAATTTTTAAGTCGCCATTATTTTCTATGGAACCCATGAAAGTATGATACTGGCCTCCTTGAAAGTTTGTAAAGTATTCTACCATTATAGTGTCATTAAAAAGTTGATAGAAACCCACCGTCTCGCTGGAGATCCAGGGTTTTCTATCAATTTCAACAATCTGACGCCTTTCATTTTGCAAAGACCCGCTAGAGCTAAATCTGCCATCATCGGAAAACAGCATAATATCATGATACCATAAGCTATCATAATTCAAGGTGTAGGTGTTATATGCTTTAATTATCACGAATGGAATAGAGTCAAAACGTGCGAGGTTGCTAGAGTTTGAGCCTATAGTAAACTTTGCTTTTTTAGGGCGGTATTGGTCATATTCTGTAAGGTACCTACTTGTACACCCAAGTGTCAAAGTCAAAATGGTGACTGCAGCGATACGCGTAATAAGCTTCATAGGGTTATGATGTACAACAAAATTACCATTTAGCTTCATGTCAATTCAAACTTTTACAGCCGTCTTCATTTTTTTATCCCACCCAAAACATTTGCTTTGCAACTTCATTATGTAGCAACTAAGTTTCATTAAAATGAAGATTTATACAAAGCGTGGAGATAAAGGCGAAACCTCATTAATTGGCGGAAGCCGGGTGAGTAAAACCCATGTGCGCATTGAGGCCTACGGAACAGTAGACGAATTAAACTCTGTGGTTGGCGTTATCCGTGATACGGCCGACTTTAAAGACATTGATCAGTTTTTGGTGGATATCCAAAACCGCCTTTTTACCATTGGTTCTGAACTGGCCTCAACACCTGATAGTAAAATGCAAATTCCGAAACTTGAGGAAAGTGATATTGAGGTGCTGGAGAAGGAAATGGACCGGATGGATGAACATTTACCCCAGTTAAAGAATTTTATACTGCCCGGTGGGGATTTAACTGCCTCACATTGCCATGTTGCCCGATGTGTATGCCGTAGGGCAGAGCGTAGGGTTGTGGCTTTGGCAGATGACTCCGAAGTTGATGAGAAAATAATCCGTTACCTCAATCGTTTGAGCGATTATCTCTTTACACTGGCACGTTATTATACTTTTCGTCATAGAGGAGTGGAAACGGAGTGGAAGACAAGGAAATAGCAAAATTCCCAAATACAAAAAAACAAGCTTGGAAAAGTGATGTAAAAAATTACTTTTGCAAAAAATAAACAAGGATTTTATATGTACTGGACATTAGAACTAGCAAGCTATTTAAGTGATGCGCCCTGGCCTGCCACCAAGGATGAGCTCATTGACTTTTCTATTCGAACCGGTGCTCCTTTAGAAGTTGTGGAAAACCTCCAGGCAATGGAAGAGGAAGAGGAAGAGGTTTACGAGAGTATTGAGGACATTTGGCCAGACTATCCCTCGGAAGAAGACTTTCTTTGGAACGAAGACGAATATTAGAGCACTTTAGCTTTTGCTAAATTTTTAGAATAGAGAAACCCCTTGTCAGTAATGGCAGGGGGTTTTGTTTTTAGCCCACTTATAAGTTGATGACCAACCTACATACAAAACAGGCCTTTGCTGTGGCTTCGACTATCGCTCAGCCTGACAAAACTGGAATGGTACTGTGCGTAATGCAGCACGACCCAACTTTATTTCGGCCAACAATTAACATGTCACCCTGAGCGATAGTCGAAGGGCATCTTAGCTTTGGCAAACTAGATTTATAGTGTAGATCTTTGCTTTTTAGTATATAGTCAAAAAAAAA
>CAXBJE010000029.1:0-14102 GCA_963975525.1 uncultured Owenweeksia sp.
CTATGAAATGCCTTCAGCATTTTAAACCGTTGGTATTTGCCAAAGGATAGTTTCATTGGGATAGCATCATTGTAAATGCAGTACTAGTGCGGTTTTCAGATAGTGTGCGCTTGCCTGGCTTTTTGCTTAGAAAAAGCTTCAAACTCCCTCAAAACTTTATGGGCTTGCACCAAATGCCTTTGGTTATGATAAATCACCACTCTTAAGGTATCACCAAGTTTCAACTTAATAAGCTTAGAAATACTTATGGATGTTTTGGTTTTGTTAAGGTCTACCTTACGGCAATCATCCAAAATTTGCAGTAACTGCTTTTGCTGTTGAATGAATTCTTCAATAGTTTCTTTCTCCAGATTACTCAGCAAAGGATTCATGTTGGAGAAGGTTTTCATAGTATTAAGCTTTTCCTTGGGCAACATGGCTTTTGCGAAGTAATTCCCCAATAGACCGGTTTTAAAGGCCTGCCCGGGTTTTGCTGGCGCGGCACCTTTCATACGTTGTTTTATTTCAGGAATGTAATACCGCCCATAGCGGTTGAGGTGTTCTATGCATTCCAGTACACTCCAGCTTTCAGCAGCAGGCCGCCATTGCAGATTGCCTTTTGGCAACTCCTTTAGGGCTTCTGCCTCGTTAAGCACATTGTGGGTTCTTTGGATGAGGTCATTAATTAGGTTTTCCATTTTCTAAGCTGAATGTTTACTTTACAAAGGTGGGGTCTATCGATAAACTTATCCTTGATTGAAATCAAGATTTCTTTAGTCTGGATAGGGTTTCGGGCGTCATACGTAAGTAGGAGGCAATGTACTTTGCAGGGACTTCCTGAAAAAGTTGTGGACTTCTCTCGAGCACCCTTCTATAGCGTTCAGCCGGGGAGTAGGTGAGGATGTCTACTTCGCGTTCCAGTTGTTGGTAAATGAGTAAACCCAAGATTTGTTGCCACACCTTTAGGTATTCAGGATTGCTCTGGATGAGTCTATCAAAGTCTTGCTTTGTGATAACAGATAACTCCGTTTGCCGGATAGCCTGAATATAGAAAGGGGAGGGTTTTTCGGAAATATAGGAATCCAGAGCCGCAATAAAATTTCCCTGATACCCAAAACGGATAGTATGTTCTTCAAACTCATCTTCCATAAAAACCCGTAAGCAACCTGATTTTACCAGATATAGATTGGTATCAGTAGTTCCCTTTACTTTCAGGTATTCATTTCTTTTTAATTCCCGCTCAGATGAGAATGCCTCAGGGTGAGACGAAAGGATTTGCTGAAGTTGGTTGACGGGGTTCATGGTTTGTAATAATATTCTACAATTTTCCCATATTGCGGCTCTCAAAGGTGCTGTCTCAATTAGTCAAAAGCAAATAAATAGAATGAAAAAAAAATTACTCCTAGGTTTATGTATTCTCGCCTTTTCTTATTCCTCAAATGGTCAGTTTGGGAATATTTCTTCTAAACAACTCGAAGTTTTAAAAAATTCAAAATTGCTGGTTGTAGAGAGTGATGACTATATATTGGATTCGCTGGTGGAACATTCAATTCAGGAATTATGGGATTTTACGCCTTATAAAATTGTTAGCCAGCAAGAAGCCCAATCGCATTATGGAGATCCTGGTTATTCATTTCTAACTTTTGTGAGCTATCGAAAATCATTTGAGCGCGGTGGAATTATCGTATCAAATTTGGCACTTGTCCTCACCAATAAAAAAGATGCTAAGAAAGAAGAGCTGAATTTTGAAAAAAACACGGTTGGCTACATGATGCTGGATAATTACAATGGATGGAAAAATACAGGTGTAAAAACAACGCTTTATAATTATCAGGGAGATAATTCCTTTTTCTATAAATGGAATGATTTATTTAAATGTTTTGTAAATTTTTTCAAGCTGGCAGAGCAGAACAATGGTATGTCTCAAGGGGACTTTACAAGACATAGCAACCTAAATAAAAACGAATTAAAAGATCACATTTTGTTGATTGAAAGTACTCAGTTGAATTCGGTTCTTCAGGAGGATACAGCGCTTTTGTCCAGTTTATATTTGTTTGATTTCCGAATCGCCACTGATTCAGAAATTTTTGAAACCATTAGAGATGTAAATACTGATTATGCCTATTTATATACAGCGGCTGCTGGGAAAGGAAATTTTACTATGATTTTTGAATCAGGAACCGGAAAGATTCTATTATTGGATCACGCTAGCAGTGAATACGGGGCAGTTACAAGTAAGATTGATCAGAAGTTTATGGAAGCTCTTATGGCAAATTTTCGAGAGTAATTGACTAACTTTCTTTCAAAGAAGATCGATTCTTAGGAAGATTGAAATATACAAACCCCACATTTCGTAGAATAGGTCTACGTAATGTGGGGTTTAACTTTAATAAAATTCAGAAGTTGTGAAATTGTTTATTTCAAACTACTTCTTCTCTTCATCTACTTCTTCGTACTCTACATCAGTTACATCTTCGGCAGAAGCTCCGCCTGCAGCGTCCTGTGCAGCACTGTCAGCTGGCTGGCCTTCGGCACCACCAGCTTCGCCCTGTGCTTTGTACATTTCTTCAGAAGCATTTTTCCAGGCCTCGTTGATTTTCTCCATTGCAGCATCAATAGCGGCAATATCTTGCTTTTGGTGAGCTTCTTTAAGCTCAGTTAAAGCGCTTTCAATTGGAGCCTTTTTGTCATCAGAAAGTTTATCGCCAAATTCCTTCAACTGCTTTTCAGTTTGGAAAACCATACTGTCAGCTGCATTCAGTTTTTCAACTCTTTCTTTAGCTTCCTTATCTGCATCAGCATTAGCTTCAGCTTCCTGCTTCATTTTCTCAATTTCTTCCTTGCTCAATCCAGAAGAAGCTTCAATACGGATGCTTTGCTCTTTTCCAGTAGCCTTGTCCTTGGCAGCTACGTGCATAATACCGTTGGCATCAATATCAAAGGTTACTTCAATTTGAGGCACACCACGTGGTGCTGGTGGAATTCCATCAAGGTGGAAACGACCGATAGCCTTGTTATCCTTAGCCATAGCACGCTCTCCCTGCATTACGTGGATTTCAACCGATGGTTGATTGTCACTTGCTGTAGAAAAAGTTTCAGACTTTTTGGTAGGGATAGTAGTGTTGGCATCAATCAACCTTGTCATTACACCACCCATGGTTTCAATACCCAAAGAAAGTGGAGTAACATCCAAAAGTAGAACGTCTTTTACGTCTCCGGCTAAAACACCACCTTGAATAGCAGCACCAAGAGCAACTACTTCATCAGGGTTTACACCTTTACTTGGCTCTTTTCCAAAAAATGCTTTTACCGCTTCCTGTATAGCAGGGATACGAGTACTACCACCTACAAGAATTACCTGGTCAATATCCGATTTAGACAAACCAGCTTGCTTCAATGCACTTTCGCATGGCTTAATGGTTCTCTTAATAAGGCTATCTACCAACTGCTCAAATTTGCTGCGAGTAAGCTGGCGTACCAAGTGCTTTGGTCCGCTGGCGGTTGCAGTAATGTAGGGCAGGTTAATTTCTGTAGAGGTTGAAGATGAAAGCTCAACTTTAGCTTTCTCTGCAGCTTCCTTCAAACGCTGAAGTGCCATTGGGTCTTTTTTAAGATCAATGTCTTCATCATTTTTAAACTCTTGTGCCAACCAGTCAATAATAGCCTGGTCAAAGTCATCACCACCAAGGTGTGTATCACCATCGGTTGCATGTACTTCAAATACACCATCACCCAACTCTAGGATAGAAACATCATGAGTACCACCACCGCAGTCAAAAACCACGATTTTTTGGTCGATACCTTTTTTATCTATACCGTAAGCCAAAGAGGCTGCAGTTGGCTCGTTGATGATTCTTCTAACTTTTAGGCCGGCAATTTCACCTGCCTCTTTAGTTGCCTGACGCTGAGAATCGTTAAAATATGCAGGAACGGTAATTACCGCTTCATCTACTGTAGTTCCAAGATAGTCTTCAGCGGTTTTCTTCATTTTTTGAAGAATCATTGCTGAAAGCTCCTGTGGAGTGTACATTCTGCCATCAATCTCCACACGAGTGGTGTCATTGTCACCTTTTACCACGTTGTATGGTACTCTGTCAGTTTCTCCGGCAATTTCGCTATAGGCAGAGCCCATAAAGCGCTTAATGGAAGAAATGGTTTTTTGTGGATTGGTAATGGCTTGTCTTTTGGCTGGGTCACCAATCTTGCGCTCACCACCTTCAACGAAAGCGATGATCGATGGAGTGGTGCGCTTGCCTTCGCTGTTTGGAATTACTACTGGTTCGTTACCTTCCATTACGGCAACGCAACTGTTGGTAGTTCCCAAATCTATTCCTATGATCTTACCCATTTTACTTTTATTTAAATACTTGGTTATTTCAATTTCGACCAACAAATGTCAATCTCTATGCCAGCGGGTTTAAATAAAAAATCCTGACAGCTTTGTCAGGATTTTAGAAATATTGGGTGTCATCTAAGTCATTCGCTATGTCTATGTGTCAGTTTTCAGTACATACCTGATTGGTCCCGTAGCTCTTGATTTCACAGAAGCAAGTATCCAAGCCCTGGGCCACGGCAAACCCTCTATTACACAAAGTATTGGTTAAATAATATGATAATTTCATATCGGGATGAAGGGGGATATTGTCCAAAGTAATGCTGGTTCTTGAAGCGAATAGACCCGTTCCGTTTTCTATACCTGGAACTTCTGGAACGTATGCATTTAGTCTTTCTTTTGGTGCATTAACCCTCACGTAGGTATAAAATTCAGGACTTGCTGCCCAAATAGTAAACTGTAACTTTTCAAAAAATCGAATTGTATTTTTTGGAGGTAAACCAATATTCTTGGCAATAGCCTTGTACATGGTGTTACGTGGTGGACTATAGGAGTAATATTCAAGGCCACCAAAGGCGGGTACTATTCGGTAGTCCTTCACTTCAACATGTTTATGTTCTGCCACCTTTGTTACCGTATCATATTCTTTATAGTAAAACTTAAAATCCACTTTGTAAATGGCAGCTCCCTCTGCCGCATACCACTCAAGTATGCCTATAAATTCATTTTCGTAAAGAGAGTTTAAATCTGGTTTTTTAAATCGAAATCCAGAGGACTGGCTCTGGGAATTGTGAACTAAAGAGGTAGTGGCGCTAGCTGTTGGTCCGCCATCACCTTTAATTACAGAAACTTTATAAATCAGGTTATGACCGAGCTTTTCTTGTGTCCGATACAGATGATGTCCATCTCCTGTAAGATTTACATCCTCTAAGGCTCTGGAGGTGTAATCTTTGACCATAACGATGGAGTCAACTTTTTGGCCCAAACCGCCACCACTAGTCGCTTTAAAGGATTCCAAAATGACCGTTGCATTTTTATAATAAAGAGAATCTGAAACCGTAAAATACTGACTGGGGTCCTCCTTTCCTAAAAAGCCCCTTTGAACCCTAACCCAATTGGTATCTGCAGCGGGATCTAGCAATGCATAGATAATAGTGACATCGCTCCAATTACCATTGTTTTCAATGGTGTTGTCGCAACTAATACTACTGAGAAAAACTAACAGGAGTAAGTATAAATAAACCTTCATTTGGCCGAGATTAGAAACGCCAATGTAAGATAAATCCTATAAATAAGAATAATTAACGAGGCAAATACATCATTAAATAAACGCCTTTGAATTAGGTGCTACTTGTAATGTTTGGCAACTCTACCATTAATGGGGTCAATGGTACATACCAAAGTGTCTTGATTCAATAACTTCACAAAGTTACGGTCACAAAGAATTGGCGATAGAAAAAAGCTATTATAATCAGTCAGGTACGGACCTTGGCCTCTATCTGCTCTGGGGAAGTCTACATCATTAAGTGAAATAACGGTACGTGACGAAAACAAGCCTGTTCCTTCCTCAATTTGAGGAAACTCGGGCTTAGTTTGATTAACTCCGGTTGTGGGTGCGTTTAGCGTCATGTACTTATCTAAATCACTTCCACCAGCATAAACATCTATTTCCATGTTTTCAATAAATCGCAGTTTGTTAGCATCTACCGGAATTTGGTCTGCTACCAGACTATTAAAAGTGTGAATAGTGCCGTTAAATGCTATCGCACTAGAATTTGTGGCCTCTCCACGTAAAGTGGCAAATTTAAAATAGATCGATTTCATTACTTCCTCTTTTGTGATGATATCATACTCCTTGTAATTAAAGGTGAAGAATACTTGATAAATTTTTGCCCTGTCACTAGGTTCAACTTCTACTTTCCCAAAAAAAGCTTGTTGTGCTGTCGGAACATCACGAGGGGTAAGAAATCCAAAGTCATTAAAATCTCCTGGTATTTGCCCTCCTACAATTTCTGTACGAGCTTTTACATCAGTAAACTTGGAGTTGGTCTGTTTTACGATAATCTCATAAATAGATTCTTCGTTAATTTTTTCGGTTGTCCTATACAGGCGATAGTCATTAGTGGTAAATACCCCTGGCTGCCTATCTCTGCTGGTATTGTCACGATCCAGTGTAATGGTTTTTACCAACTCATTACTTGAGTTATATTCATTTAGGATAACAACAAGACTATCATAATACAATGAATCTGGAATGCCATAAGACTGACTTGCGGCAGCATCACCAAGATATCCTCTTTCAATACGTACCCAGTTGGTATCAGCAACAGGGTCGAGCAAACTGTACACCACGGTAACATCTGACCAATCATCGCTTACGCTGAAATCATTGTCGCAGGAAACCGTAATACTTAGTAATCCAAAAAAAGAAAGGGCTAGTAAAAATCTATTTTTCATGAAATATGGAATCTTCTATTCTTAACAGACGCAAAAAACTAAAAACGGTGGCTTACTTATTTTATTAAGTATAT
This sequence comes from uncultured Owenweeksia sp., assembly GCA_963975525.1. Taxonomy (GTDB): domain Bacteria; phylum Bacteroidota; class Bacteroidia; order Flavobacteriales; family Schleiferiaceae; genus Owenweeksia. The sequence goes on from CAXBJE010000029.1 coordinate 6,844, forward strand.
AGTTTGATAATTGCAAGCCTTTATGCATCTGCCGCAAAAGTATAATTTTGTGGCTCAAAATCTAATGTATGTCCACAGCCAAGTCAGAATTCAAAAGAGTAACCACAAACTCCGTACAGGAGATGAAGCAAAAGGGTGAAAAAATATCTATGCTTACGGCTTATGATTATACTCTGGCTAAAATAATTGACAGGGCAGGCATAGATGTAATTTTGGTTGGCGACTCCGCATCAAACGTAATGGCAGGGCATGAAACTACTTTGCCTATTACCCTTGATCAGATGATTTACCATGCCAGCTCAGTGGTAAGGGCGGTTGAACGAGCACTGGTTGTTGTTGATCTTCCTTTTGGTAGCTATCAGGGGAATTCTAAAACAGCGCTGAGTTCATCCATTAAAATAATGAAGGAGAGTGGGGGACATGCGGTAAAAATGGAAGGTGGTGTTGAAATACTCACTTCTATCCGCAGGATACTTACAGCAGGTATACCAGTTATGGGCCATCTTGGGCTTACTCCACAGTCTATTTATAAATTTGGAACCTACACTGTAAGGGCCAAGGAAGAAGAGGAAGCTCAAAAGCTTTTGGATGATGCCAAAAGACTTGAAGAGGCAGGTTGTTTTGCCTTGGTACTTGAAAAGATTCCAGCAAGCCTGGCCCAAAAGGTAGCTGAGTCCATCTCAATACCAGTAATAGGAATTGGCGCTGGTGGCGGAGTAGATGGACAAGTTTTGGTGTTGCACGATATGCTTGGGATGACCCATGAGTTTCATCCTCGCTTTTTGCGCAGGTACCTTAGTTTGTTTGAAGATATCAGCGGTGCTGTAAAGAGCTACGTTACGGATGTTAAATCTCGGGATTTTCCTAACGATAAGGAGCAATACTAAGGTTTGGGAGAATCACTGGCAAAGCGAATTCTATTTGAAGACAATCACCTGATTGTTGTAAATAAACTGGCAGGAGAACTTGTGCAGGGAGATTTTACGGGCGATGTGCCACTGCTCGAAAAGGTACGTGAGTATATCACAGTAAAGTATAATAAACCTGGCAATGTATTTACCGGATTAATTCATCGGTTAGACAGGCCCACCTCGGGCATAGTTGTTTTTGCAAAAACATCAAAGGCGTTAGCCAGAATGAATTCCATCTTCGAAAAACGGGAAGTGGAGAAAATATACTGGGCTATTGTGCAGGGTGCGCCTGACAAAAATGAAGATCGACTGGTTCATTTTTTAAAAAAAGATCAGAAAAAAAATAAATCTCAATATTTTTTTAAGGAGATAGCTGGTTCAAAAAAAGCGGTACTTTCCTACAAAGTGCTTAAAAAAATGGAATATTACAGTTTGCTGGAAATCAAACTTGAAACCGGTAGACATCATCAAATAAGAGTACAGTTGTCATCTATCGGATGCCCCATAAAAGGAGACTTAAAGTACGGGTTTCCAAGGAGTAACAAGGATGCGAGTGTGTGTTTACATGCCAGAAAGGCTATATTTGTTCACCCCGTTAGCGGAGATATGTTGGAGTTAACAGCTCCTCTGCCAACAGGTGAAAACATTTGGAAACACGCAAACAACTAACACTCTACTCTCATGTTTATTCTAAAATTTGCCATCGAGCTACTGGTGCTCGCTGTGCTTTTTCTGATGCTTAGAAAAACACTCTTCAGAACCTTTCCCCTTATTGACCCTGAAGCCTCAAGACAAGCCAAAGGAAAATGGCGTGGTCAGCGGGTAATGTTCTCTGTAGTTTTTTTAACCTTCGGGGTAATTTCAACGGTAATTACATTTTGGCTAACCTATTTTGCTTTCAACTTGCTACACAGTTCGGGTAGTTTTTCCGGAGTACTTGTGATCAGCCAATCTGCCCTTATTCTACCCTCACTTATCATCGGTTTTTATATTAGTACGCTTTTCTCCAAAAACATATATGTTCAGTTCTTTGGAGCTGGTGAGTATATTGACTTTGAGCAGACAAAGGGCCTGCATAGAGGGGTGGGGAAAGGATTTGCTAGAGCTTTTTCATTCATGACATTGCTGCCAGCGGCTTTCCTCCTTAGCTTACAATTTAATGTTTACCTCAAAACTGATGGTGAACACATTTATACCAAAAAACTTTTGGAAGAGGAAAAAATCTACTCCGTTGCAGACATAGTAAGTGTAGGGTCTTCAGACTCTCATTCCCTGGATATTCACTTGTCTAATGGCGATTTGATATCAACTGTTGATTATAGCGGCAACTTAAATTATTTTCTTGATAATATCTCTCACAGATAAGTAAGCCATTTGTGTTAAACTGAAAAGTCTCGCAACTCGGGGTGACCCTTGTTGCGAGACTTTTGCTTTACCTAATTAACCTAAACCAAAACTATGAAATTTCAATCATTTTTGCGGGCTGCGGCTTAGCTTCCTCCTTCTTTGGGAGACTTAAACTCAGCACTCCATTTTCATAAGATGCCACAATTGCATCTACATTTACTGCATTTTCGGGCAACATAAATGCCCTTTTAAAACTCTTAAACCCAAATTCCTTTCGGGTAAAGTTTTCAGTCTTTTCTTCTTTTTCTTCTTTGCTTTCCGCAGAAATGGTAAGGGAATCTCCATCCAACTCCACTTTAAAATCTTCTTTTTTCATCCCCGGTGCCGCTAAATGAAGATTAAAACCATCTTCATCCTCCAGAATATTTACAGGAGGTAAACTGGTTCTGTTCATTTCCCACTTAGGGGTTGGCCAGTTTAAAAAATCATCCGATAAGAAGTTCTTCATCAATGAGTTAAACTCCGGATTTCTTTGGTTGTTTCTTTTTACGATATTCATTTTACTATTGTTTTATTGTTTAGAATTCCAATAGTCAATTCCAATACCAAAGGCTCCAAAGTATAAATTCACACCATCTAGCTGACTATGTGGCGTATTGTTGTTTTTTAATATGACTAATTGTCTTGTTTGCAAATTAAAACATTGACAACATTTCTTGTTTTACTTTTATCACCTAAATAATCCATTCCATGAAAAGACTAATTGCACTTACGTTTTTAATACTTATAGGAAGCTGCAACACAGTGCCTTTAACGGGCAGAAAGCAATTAAACCTGCTACCGGGTTCTCAAATGCAATCTCTCAGCAATGATCAGTATAGTCAGGTGTTAAGCCAGTCTCAAGTGGTAAAAGGAACAAAGGATGCCCAAATGGTTCAATCTGTGGGAATCAGGATTAAAGATGCCGTTGAGAAATATCTTAGGGGCAACAATCAATCAGATTTAATTGAGGGCTATCAATGGGAGTTTAATCTTTTACAGGATGATCAGGTAAATGCGTGGTGTATGCCTGGTGGTAAGGTGGCGTTTTATACCGGTATTATTCCTGTTTGCCAGGATGAAAACGGAATTGCCGTGGTAATGGGGCACGAAGTTGCCCACGCCATAGCCCGCCATGGTAATGAGCGTATGAGCCAGGGTATGGTGCAGCAGTTTGGTGGTTTAGCACTATCTGTGGCTCTTGCCGAAAAGCCTACTGAAACGCAGGCACTGTATATGCAGGCTTACGGTATTGGTAGTCAGGTTGGAGTTATTTTGCCCTTCAGCAGAACCCACGAAAGTGAGGCGGATAGATTGGGATTAATTTTTATGTCAATGGCCGGATATGATCCAGCAGGCGCTCCGGAATTTTGGAAACGCATGGCTGCGCGCGGAGGACAGGCACCACCGGAGTTTTTATCCACACATCCCAGTAATGAAACCAGGATTAAGAACCTGAATAAGTGGATGCCTGAGGCCATGAAATACTATCAGCCAAAAACCAATTAAGCCTTTATCTTCGCGCACTTCTTAAAACTTTAACGTATTGAAAGTTCGCGATTTTTCAAAACTGTTTTTCGCCATATTATTTCTGCATCTGGTTGTGATTTACAAGCCAGAGAGTGACTTGCTGTATATGATAAGTAAGCCACTATTGCTGTTTTCGCTATTGGCATTCTTTATCCATAAAACCGCTCATATTGAGTTAAGCGGTAAAAGCTGGGTAGCAGCGGCACTTTTGTTTTCCATGATTGGAGATATTATCCTGATGCAGGATGGAAGTATGTATTTTTTGATTGGGATGGGAGCCTTTGCGATGGCCCATGTGTTTTACATCTTGTTTTACCTTAATCAAAAGCTAAAGTCCAGTCCACTGGCTCTGCTTTGCGCAGCCTTGGTGATGGTGGGTGGTATTATTGTTCTATATAAGTATGTAAATGATCCGGCTGAAATCACTCCATATTTGTATGTATACGCCTTGGTTATAGGATTGCATTTGCTAGCCAGTACCAGATTTATTGCCTTAGGTGATAGGCTCACCAAACTGGCTGTTGGAGGCGCTTTGTTGTTTGTTGTTTCGGATTTGCTAATTGCCTTTAACCAGTTTAATGGTTATGACAAATACCTTCACATTGCTGTAATGCTTACTTACGGATTAGCTCAGTACGGCATTACCATTGGATTAATTTCCTACCTGGAAAACAACGGTAAGGTTAACGAACATCTTTCAGAGTAATATCAAATATTAGTACAGAATTGGCTGGAATGCCACTTTGAGTTCTTGATCCGTAGCCTAAATGAGATGGTACCAAAAGCTTTCCTTTTCCGCCTTCCATAAATAATGGAATTCCCTCTTGCCAGCCCTGGATTACCTGACTTAAATTAAACCAAATGCCAGCTGGCACACTCTCGTCAAATACAGCTCCGTTTACAAAGGTTCCTTTGTAGTAGGTCTGTACATCAGACTTAACGGTAGGCCTTTTTCCGTTACCTTCATTTTCAATCACATAATACAATCCTGAAGAGGTAGATTTAGCATCAAGGTTATTGTCAGCAATGTATTTAAGGATTTTATCACGATCCACGGCTTTTTGATCCACTTCATCTTTACAGGAGGTGAAAACAAGTATAAGTGGCAATAGGGCAAACAGAATCTTTTTCATTTTAGAGGATATATGAAGTTATATGTTCTTAGTTAAAAGTTAGGTGTTAATAGCGTTTACATGGGGTCCACATCAAAAATCACCTGAACCTTTTTATCGGAATGATTTACAAAAAACTGATCCAGCGTTTCGCGTAAAGCAATTTTAGCTTTGCTTAATGATACGCCCTTTTCAAATTTCAGCATAATTTCCATTTGATAAAAATTACGAAGGCGTGCTACCAGCGGAAACTCCGGGCCTAAAACCCTCTCTCCAAACAAACCCCGTAACTCTTTACCAATAAGTCCAGCGGAGACATTTAGTTTGTTTCTATCCCTGTGTTTAAGGGTAATTCGGATAAGCCTATGGAAAGGAGGGTATTTAAAGTTTTTACGTTCATAGCGTTCATCGTCATACATTTTTTGGTAATCATTGTCAATCACCTTGCGGATAATGCTATGATAAGGATCAGAGGTTTGGATAATAACCTTACCCTGTTTTTTTTTGCGGCCGGCACGGCCTGCCACCTGGGCCATTAGCTGAAAGGCACGTTCGTGGCTACGGAAGTCTGGGAAGTTCAAAAGTGTATCGGCATTGAGAATTCCGACCAAAGCCACATTGGCAAAATCAAGGCCTTTGGTTACCATTTGGGTACCGATTAAGATGTCTACTTCGCCATCTTCAAATTCATTAATAATATTCTCGTAAGCGTTTTTTTTGCGGGTAGTGTCCAAATCCATCCGCCTGATGTTGGCTTCTGGTAGCATCAGTTTTAAATCATCCTCCAGTTTTTCGGTACCAAAGCCCAGGGCCTTTACGTCATAACTTCCACAAGCTGGACATTTACTGGGTACTTGTCGGCTAAATCCGCAATAGTGGCAACGCAGTAAATCAATGTGTTTGTGGTAGGTGAGGGTGATGTCGCAATTTTTGCACTGGTTAACGTGCGCACAGTTTTGGCACTGTATCATGGTGCTAAACCCACGCCTGTTCTGAAAAAGTATTACCTGCTTTTTGGCGCGTAGTACTTCCTTAATTTCTTCTACTAGGGCAGTGCTAAAGTGGCCATGCATTTGCTTCTTAAGCCGTGCCTGTTTTAAATCCACGCAAGTGATTTCCGGCATAGGCAAATTGGCGTAACGCTTATCAAGGGTAACTAAACCAAACTTCCCGCTAAGGGCATTAGTGAAAGACTCAATAGAAGGTGTGGCCGAGCCAAGCAGCACTTTGGCATCAAAAAGACTGGCCAACAAAATAGCGGTATCACGGGCATGGTAACGAGGGGCAGGGTCGTATTGCTTAAAGCTGGTTTCATGCTCTTCATCTACAATTACAAACCCAAGGTTTTGAAAGGGAAGGAATAAACTGCTGCGTGCTCCTATAATAAGGTAGGGTTCAGTTGGGTTTTCCACTAGCTTCAGCCAAGTTTCCACACGTTCTCTATCGCTAAAGCGTGAATGAAACACCAATACCCTTTCGCCAAAGTACTTTTTCATTCGGGTGATAAGCTGGGTAGTAAGGGCAATTTCGGGAACCAGATATAGCACCTGTTTATTGTCCTCAAGCATGTTGCGTATAAAACGCACATATATTTCGGTTTTACCGGAAGATGTAACCCCGTGTAGCAGTGAAACATCTTTATTTAGAAAGTGCTCCTTCAATTCCGCGAAAGCGGTAAGCTGATGTTCGTTTAAATCAAAAAATGGATTTGTATCAGAATGCTGCACTTCATCGGCAGGGCTATCGTAAAAGATTTCCATAAAACCTTTTTCCTCCAGACTTTTCAATGAAGAATCTGAAGCCCCTGAAACTTTCAGGAGTTTACTGGCAACTATTGCCGGAGATGTTGAACTATTATCTTCATCCTCCCGCTGCATTTCGCCTATCATTTTATAATAGGCCAATAGCAGCTCTTTTTGCTTTGGGGCACGGGCCAGCTCTTCAAACATGGCCGCCATGCCTTCACCGTTGTACTTCTCAGTAATGCGCACCATTCGCTTTTGGCGGGGCCGGTAGCCTGTTTTCAGTTCCTCCTCCAGCAAAATGTAATGTTTGCCTAACAGTAACTGTATCACCTTAAGGGGATTTTTTAAGCCTGTGATATCGCTTATCTCCTTTATGCTAAGAGATTCCTGAGCTTCCAAAGCTTCCATCACTAAAAACTCATGATCGCTCAGTTCTTCGTCAATAATTTTTTTGAGGTGGTTTTTCAGAACTACCGTTTCACTTGCGAGCTTAAGGCCAGCGGGCAGGGCAGCAGTCATTACCTCGCCCATAGTGCAGAGGTAGTAATCGGCCATCCATTGCCAAAGCTGCAATT
>CAXBJE010000030.1:0-14098 GCA_963975525.1 uncultured Owenweeksia sp.
TGAAAAACCGTGACAAAACAACTTAATTGAAAAAGAATAGAAATATAGAATCAATTATCACCAAAGCCTTGTGGCTGAATGGCCTTATTCTCTTAATGCTGTTAGGTTCGTGCAACGTAATAAAATACATTCCGGCAGATGAAAAGCTCTACACCGGGGCCGAGGTAGATGTAGTGGCAGATAAAAGCATAAAGGGTAAAAATCAGCTTCAATATGAAATTGAGGATGTGGTGGAGCCATCTCCCAACAAAACCATATTTGGAATCAGATATGGATTGTACTTCCATTATAAATCTCAAAAGGAAGGGGCAGGTAAAATCATTAAGGGACTAAACAAACGCTTTGGCGAAGAACCCGTTTACCTAAGCGATGTAAACACCAAGCGTACGGAGCAAATCATCAACAACCGCTGTGAAAATACAGGGTTCTTTTACTCGGAAATAAGCTCGGCAATTATTGAAAAAGACAGAACTGCTTCCACAAAATATGTGGTGAAGGTTTCGCAGCCCTATTTGCTTGAAACCTATGTTTACCAAAGAGATTCCACCGCTATTGACTCATTTATTGAAGCCTCACTAAAGGATACCGAACTTACCAAAGGCACCCGCTTTAGCACTGAAAAATTTAAGGCAGAAAGGCAACGAATAGATGACATCTTAAAAAATAAAGGCTACTACCAGTTCAACTCCGAGTACCTCATTTTTACCTCTGATACCAATCAGTATGATGAACGGAAATACGATCTGTACCTATCCTTTAAAAAGGTAGCGCCACAGGAAGCCTTACGGCCTTATCGTATTACGGATGTAGATGTTTATCCCAACTATACGCTACAAGCAAATGACAGCACCAAGGTCATTGATACTACAATTGATAAGGTTGATTTTATTCAAAACAAACTGGTGTTTAAGCCCAAAAGGCTACGGCCATTTATCACTTTTGAGCCCGGCTATCTGTATAACAAACAGCGAAATGATATTACCAGCAGGCGCCTTTCTTCTATCGGTACATTTCAACTGGTGAGCATCCGCTATGAGCGAACAGACACTAACGATTTTGCTGATCTTGGTGAATTGAAGGCGCGGATTCTTTTAACTCCCGCCAAAAAGCAAAGTGTAAGGCTTGAGGTGCAAACGGTCACAAAGTCCAACAGCTTTGCGGGGCCCGGGCTTATCGGGAGCTATCAAAACAAGAACCTGTTTAAAGGTGGTGAGAGGTTGGATATCTCCGGAAACATTAGCTACGAAACACAGATTGCAGGGGGCTCTGCACAAAACCTCAGCAGTTTTGAGTTTAAGCTGCTCAACAGCATTTCCTTTCCACGGCTGATTGCGCCTTTTAAAATAAACCCTCAAAGGGGCTACCTTATACCCAACACCAAATATTCACTTAACTACACACTGCAGCAACGGGCCAGGTATTACAACCTCAACTCCATCCTCTTCTCTTATGGGTATAACTACAAATCCAACCGCTTTACTTATTGGGAGGTAAATCCCATTTCCATAAACTACACTATTGTAAACAAGCAAACCGCAGCTTTCAGGGAAATACTTGATGGCAACCCCTTTTTGGCGCGCAGCTTTGAAGATCAGTTTATAGTGGGAGGTACGGGCTCATTTCAATACAGCGAACTTGGCGAGAAGGGTAAGAAAAACCGCTTTTACTTCAATTTGGGTTTAGATTTAGCAGGTAACATTTTAGGTGCCGGTCAGGATTTGGCTAAAGCCGATAATCAGTTACTGGGGTTGGCTTACGCCCGATATATTAAAGCAGATATAGACCTCAGGCACTACCTAAAGCTTTGGCGAGAAAGCCAGTTGGTGAGCCGAGTATTTGCCGGTGCAGGTTTCCCTTATGGGGATTCACAATCGCTGCCTTTTGTAAAGCAATATTTTTCCGGTGGGCCAAATAGTATCAGGGCGTTTAGGGTCCGTTCTGTAGGGCCGGGAAGTTATAATCCGCCCGATACAAGCGGTAGTCTTTCCTTTTTCGATCAGTCTGGCGATATAAAACTGGAGGCTAATGTAGAGTTCAGGCACCCCCTGTACAGCTTGCTAAAGGGAGCGGCATTTGTAGATGCGGGCAATATTTGGCTATGGAATGAAAATCCGGCAATTCCCGGTGGTAAGTTCAGCGGAAGCTGGAAACAGGAAATAGGGCTTGGGGTAGGTTATGGAATAAGGCTCGATATTCAATTTCTGATTATCAGGCTGGATGCTTCTATCCCGCTTAGGTTTCCCTATGAGGTGGGTGGAACGCACTGGCAACAGGATTATGCCTTTGGGCAAAAGGACTGGCGAAAAGACAATCTTATATGGAACTTTGCCATTGGATACCCTTTCTAACAGCCTGTACGCGCTAACTGACTGATAATTAGATAAAGTATTTTCACTCTCTTTTGGGTAGGCCGTTCACGGTATGTTTAAAAGATTAACTTTGCGCATTAATTAATTTTGTTTTTAGGATGAATATTTTTGTAGGAAGCCTTCCCTGGTCAACAGAGGAAGACGAATTAAGAGGCTCTTTCGAGAGCTATGGTGAAGTATCTTCAGTACGTATTATTACTGATAAGTTCACCGGAAGAAGTAAAGGGTTTGGCTTCGTAGAGATGCCTGATGATGCTGCGGCTCAAAAGGCAATTGAAGAGCTTGACGGTTCTTCATTTGGTGGAAGAAACATCGTAGTAAACGAATCAAAACCAAAGCCAGAAGGCGAGCGCAGAGGCGGTGGTGGTGGTTTTAACCGCGGAGGCGGTGGTGGCAACCGCGGAGGCGGTGGCGGCTACAACCGTGATCGTTACTAAGATCCCATAAAAATTTAGTGTAAAAGGCAGCCCTCGGGTTGCCTTTTTTTATGCCCTATATTTTTAAAACACCCTAATTTTAGCGTCAATCAACATTTATCATTTGTATATAATGACTTCGCCCCTACGCCTTCCCATACTCGTTGCCTTTATTTTGATTTCCATCACCCATCAGGCCCAACTTAAACCGGGCTTTGATAAAGCTGAGCTGCTCACCATGCTCACTCTCTCCTCTTACCAGCTGGATACCCCATGGGTGGATATGAAGTATGAACTGCCCGAAAATCTGCAGCTGATATACAGATCACCCGTGGTGGCGCTGGATAATCGTTTTGATGTATGGCATAATCCATCGGATGCCTATGTAATTATTAATACCAGGGGCACCACAGGTACCAGACCCAGCTGGCTCGAAAATTTTCATGCAGCTATGGTACCGGCAACAGGTTCCATTCAACTTTCTGATTCGGTAAATTTTGATTACAGTTTAGCGGACAACCCAAGAGCTGCCGTACATGTAGGCTGGCTTATCGCGATGGGCACCATGGCTCCGGATGTGGTATCCCAAATAAAGAGCAGCTACAAAAATGGAATTAAAGACATTTACCTTACAGGACATAGCCAGGGCGGTGGCATTACCTTTTTGCTAACGGCCTACCTCTACCAACTACAAAAGGCAGGGCTCCTGCCCAAAGACATTCGCTTTAAAACATACTGTACCGCTGGACCTAAACCGGGCAACCTCTACTTTTCTTATGATTATGAATACGCCACGCGTGGTGGCTGGGCTTATAATGTTACCAACTCTATTGATTGGGTGCCTGAAGTTCCCTTCTCCATACAAACCGTTGATGACTTTAATAAACTCAACCCATTTACGGATGTAGATCAGGCTTTTAAAAAGATGAAATTTCCGATAAGATTTGTTTTAAAGAGGGTTTATAACAACCTGAGTAAACATCCCGAAAAGGCTAAAAACAATTTCCAGAAATACCTTGGAGATAAAGCTGCAGAGATAATAATAAAGCAAGACCTGCCAGGCTACGAGCAACCCAAGTATTACAACAGTAATCACTATATGCGTTGTGGAAACCAGATCATATTAATGCCCACTGATGAATATTATCAGTCACATCCCGATGATCCGAAAAACGTGTTTTCGCACCATATGCCTGCACCCTATTTATTTTTGGCTAAGAGAATGGAAGGCTATTGAGAGAGTTGAGTTTTGAGCGCTTTAGTGTTGAATTACGACTTGGCGGCTAATAGTTCCTTTGGCGGACAAAATCTGCAAAAAGTATAAGCCCGGGCTCAGTTTAGAAACATCCAGCTGTGTTTGTCCATTTACATTGGACATGATCATTACAGTACTACCTATTCCATCCAACAAAACCAAGTCTGTTGGCGTTTCACCCAGCTCCACTTCTAACCTTGATCTGGCCGGATTCGGGTAAATTTTAATACCAATTGTGATTTCCTCCAATTCATTAATAGCGACCGGCCCAACCACATACTCCAGTTTCAACATTTTACGACTCACCCTTTGGTTGGCCTGCATACCTCCGGCCAGATAGCGAGTGGTGGCAGAAGTTTCCGCAATACCGCGCAAATCCATAGGATAGGCGGCACCCTGAGAAGTATACGAAACAAACTTCATGGCGCCTGGTAGCAACACAAGGTTTCTATTATTTGGAGGAACGCCCTGATTGTTGGCGTAGGCTTTTCCATTGTAGTTATAGGTTTGATTGCTCCCTCCTATCCAATGCACATTGCCATTTACGGTAGTTGCAGCCATGCGGTAGCCAAATAGGGCGGCATCTACCACCGTATCGCTCCAGGCGATTTGGGTTGGGTCGTTTTTGTCAATAACCCCCATGCGCAATACATTTTGAATAGGAAAGTTGCCTATGGATGCAGCCCCACCAAAGTAAAAGATAGTATCACCCACAATAGCCCCTGAAGCCCCAAATGACTTATAAGTATTGGTATTGGGCAGAGGTGTTCCCACCGACCAGCTATCCAATACAGGGTTGTAAATCTGGACCGTGTTGCGGTTAGTGGTATTACTCCAACCCGTTATCACATAAATTAGGCTATCGCGATACACCGCCTGCACATGGTCGTCTATGGGCACCGGAATTTTAGCCCCATCCGCTAAATATTGATTGGTTTGAGGGTCATAAATATGAACATCATCAGAAGAGGTTTCGCTGCCATTTTGATAAACGTAATAACCTCCAATAATGTAAATCTTGTTTTTAACGGTACTCGCTCCTGCTGCAATCTTTCCTCTGGAATCGGGCAATGGAGCAATAGTGTCCCAGCTATCCGTTTGGGTGTTGTACTTAAATGACTTTAAGCTAATCCCCGAAAACACTTTGGTGGAATCAATTCCTGAAAAGGAAAAAACATGAGGCACGCCATTTACTGTAGCAGCCGTTACCGCATTATTGCTCATAGCCATGGGCATAGGCGCCATTTCGGTTACCTGCCAGGTTTGGGCGGTTGTAAAAAGTGGGAGGAGAAGTAAAAGGGAAAGGAGTTTTGGCATGAGTTAAAGGTAGGGAAGGTGAGGCTAATGGTCTATGTATCGTGCATATCTTTTGAGATATGCACGATACACTTTGTAAGTTGCTGTATTTTCTATTCCTCTGCTTTCAAATTCTTCCAATCCTTTAGGATACTCAATATCACATGTAGATTATCCACACACGCTAAGAGCATTTGATAGCCTTGTGTTACTGCTGGTTGACTCCTGTCTATCTGAATAAGTTTAAATGAATTTTCAATTTCACTACTTGGTAAATGTGCATCTACATGTCTCAATTCATATACTCCAACAAACGGACTCATTATTTTACGTGCGTTTTCCTTGGAGATTTTAGATGCAAGCAGGTTTTCGATACTTTTAAGCGAGCCCCATTTCGTTTTTTTTGGCGGTGCTACAATTTTCTGAATAGATTCAATATCAATATCATCCACAATTATTCTTGCTAAGTCTTTTGCAAGCGAGTACAGCCCATTGGTATCAATTGCTCTGAACCTGTGAACTGAGGTTATAATCTCGCTAATTGAGCTATGTCCCCTGAAAAATTGAATTCGAAGATTTTCATTAGCCGCAACATTTATTTCGTTGATGACCTTTTCAAGAAATGCTTCTGGAGCTAAAGTAGTTGCCGGTTGTGCTTTGACTTGCGCAGCATGAAGTTCTTTAGATATTCCACCATCAGGAGCAACATTATAACTCGACCAAATTTGTTGTTGCCATAAAGGTAATTGACCAATATCTTTTGCATAAACAGTAATCATTCCCAAAGCATTTACGCCAAAATGCACGCCCCAAGCTGGTGCACATGAAATACTTCCGGTGTTTTTCGTATACCATTTTAAGAAACTACCTCGCTTAGATAGCAATGCTGAAACTAATTCAGGTTTAAACCAAAGCCACTTTCCTCCTTTAGTCAGTTCTCTTCCACTTTCCTTGTTCCCTGTAGCATCAACAACGTAAAAAATGTCAATATTTTCATCTTGACCTAATGTTATTGGGCTTGAATCGGCTGGATTAATCCATTCGTATTTCCAAAGTTCAGCTATAACTCTATATAACTTCTTTCCTTTGAAACCTCTCTCATAGAATTCAGATTTCACATTGTCATGGGTTGGAAAAGATGTCATGTCTGGAACATCCTCATCTTCATCAATGTCAACCCTACTAACATGAGAAACAGCTACCTTTTCTCCAAACAAGAAACCACCTTCATGAATTTCTAATATCCTACATTCCCAAAAATTCTTGCCTTCTTCAGCTTGTTTTGACTCTTCACTCCAAGAGAGAACTGAGCGGTTTTCAAATATTTCATCTCTACTGAAAAAGGAAGTCATGAATAGGCCACAGGCTCTTGCATTCAAATAGTCTTTTAGAAATTGATTCTTTATTTCGAGAACTATTGGACTATCTTCTTCGTCTCTTTCAAGCCTTGCTACTATTTCGTATCCCTGCCTTGGGCAAACCCAAACATCTCCTTCTCTTTTTAGACCCAAACTGATTATTAAATCTTGATGTAAATGCCACTCATGATTATCAAAATTGTTATCGAACGTCTGGTCTAAGACCAAATGAATCCCTGTAAAGTCATCACTTTCGCATAAGTCAGTCCGTGAATATTCCCCAGAAAGAAAGTTTAATCCTTGCAGGTGGCTTATTCCAATGTCAGTCCAACTAAGGTTTTCTGTTACTTCTTTTTTGTCAACAGAAATCATTAGCGAACCATGACCTAAAAACTCTTCTAGATAACCAACCTTTCCGTATTGTATTTGATTACGAATGGATTTTTGAGAACGTAAAGGAATCCAAACAGATTTATCCAACTTCTTCTTTCTCAAATCTTGCATTTCAAACCATTTTTGAGTCATATTCGATTACCTTCTTTTTATATTACATCTAACATTTACCTATACGCCATTACTCTTAACCACCCTATGGGTTTTAAATATTTATGATTTTAAAGTAAACAAGTTACACTGCTTGTAAACAGCCAATAATTTACTCCTACTGCATTTATCGGCTACTTGCTCATCAGTTGTTAAAACTAAGAAAACAACTATCGCATTAGGTTACTCACAAATGTGACTTTCATTCATACCAATCCTCCCTATTTAGCAGCCCGCCAAATATCACTCTCAGGTCCGTAAGAGTGAGTAAACCACTGAAATAATTGACACTCTTCCATACGTGTAGATGCCCTTGTAGCTGTCATAGCTATGAAAACATAAAACACATAAAAATGGAAGCCTTTAGAAAAAACTGGGAATTGCTTGTACCAATATCGCTGATTATTGCCATCGTAAGCCTAGCTATACATTTAAAAATGAATTTGCCGATCTAAGAACATACCGTTCGAAGTGAGCTATCAGGTTATTCATTTTCTAATGCCAGATTTAACATTTCTCCTTCGTTAATTCCTATTTTCGGCCTCGTGAAAAATTTCAAGGACAAAATAATCTGGATAACGGGTGCCAGCTCGGGCATTGGTGAAGAATTTGCCCGTCAGGTCAACGCCAAGGGCGCCACTGTAATTCTTTCTGCCCGAAGAACGGAAGAGTTGGAACGCATCAAAAACTCCCTAACCAATCCTTCAAAGGCCTATGTGCTTCCAATGGATATGGAGGCGCAGGGCACCTTTCCCGATAAGGTAAATGAGGTAGTGGAGAAGTTTAAGCAGGTAGATTTACTGTTACACAATGCAGGCATCAGTCAACGCTCGTATGCCACCCATACTTCTATGGAAGTAGATCGAAAGCTGATGGAGGTAAACTATTTCGGAACCGTGGCACTTACTAAGGCCATTTTGCCCTTTCTGCAAAAGCAGACCGAAAGCCATATTGCTGTAAACAGTAGCCTGGCTGGTAAATTTGGCTTTTATGAACGCTCAGCCTATTCAGCCTCCAAATTTGCATTGCAGGGCTTTTTTGAAACCCTGCGCCTGGAAGAGGAAGAGAACAACATCCTGGTAACATTGCTTTGCCCGGTAGGTATTAAAACCAATATTTCGCACAATGCCTTGGATGGCAGCGGGCAGCAGTTTGGCAAAGCCAGTGCCATGCAGGAAGAGGGAATGTCTGCCGAGGAATGCACCCGACAAATGATTGCGGCCATTGAGCAGGAAAAGAAGGAAGTGATTATTGGACTGGGAATGCAGCGTTTATCGGTAAAGATAAAAGCCCTTTTTCCGGAGATGTTTTGGAAAATGATAAAAAAGAAGAAGCCTTAATAACCAGCTATCATCACTACAGATTGTCAGGCTGAGCGGCAGTCGAAGCCCGGACCTGTAACGAGAAAAATGAAATAAAGTTTCGGAATGCACTTCGACTATCGCTCAGTGTGACAGACTTGGTGCCTAACAGCAATTACATGAAAAAAGTAATATCAGGAATACAGCAAATAGGAATCGGCAACAGGGGCGTACATCGGCTTTGGCGGTGGTACCGCGAAAACTTTGGGATGGACATTGGCATTTTTGAAGAAGCGGCCGATGCTCCCCTGATGACCATCTATACCGGTGGTGAAGTACAAAGCCGACACGCGGCCCTGGCCGTAAATATGCAAGGTGGTGGCGGATTTGAAATCTGGCAGTTTACCAGCCGAGAAGCCCAGCCTCCAGCCTTTGAAACCCAATTAGGTGATTTGGGATTATACATCGCCAAGATGAAATCTCGTGATGTAAAAAAGGCGTACGAATTGCATAAAAAACGCGGGCTTAACCTACAGAGTGAGTTGGTGAATGACCCTAACGGCAATCCTCACTATTACATAAAAGACCCTAACGGAAACCTCTTTGAGGTGGTGCAGGGCGATAGCTGGTTTAGTAATAACAAACACAAAACCGGTGGGGCCTACGGTATGGTGATTGGCGTAAGCGATATGCAGAAAAGCCTGAAACTGTATCGCGATGTATTGGAGCATGACCAGGTTTTATATGATGAAACCGGAACCTTTGAAGATCTAAAAGGGCTGAAAGGTGGTGAAGGGAAGTTCCGAAGAGTGCTACTCCAAAACTCAAAACCGCACCAGGGGGCATTTGGCCCATTGCTGGGAAACAGTCAGTTTGAACTTATTCAGAGTTTGGATACTCCCGGCCGCAAAATATTTCAGGATCGCTATTGGGGCGACCTTGGTTTTATCCACCTCTGTTTTGACATCCGAAATATGGCGGCCCTTAAAGAGGAATGTGAAGCCGCAGGTTTTCCTTTTACGGTAGACAGTGCCAACTCCTTCGACATGGGTGCCGCAGCCGGCCACTTTACTTACATTGAAGACCCTGACGGAGCATGGATTGAATTTGTGGAAACCCATAAAGTGCCTGTTATGGAAAAGTGGGGTTGGTACCTCAACATTAAAGACAGAGCGCCCGAAAAGCCTTTACCAAGGTGGATGCTGAGTGCATTGAAGTTTAATAAGGTGAAGGACTAGAGAAGTACGAACTTTGAAATTCGAATTACGAATGAAGCGTAGAGGCCAAAATCCAAAAAAACTATGATGCCTTAGGCCATTTGCCTAAATTTACTTTTAAAAATTACAATAATGGACTGGTCTTTATATCAAGAAATAAATTCGCTACCCGAGGAATTGAAAAAAAAAGTAGCCGACTTTGTGAAGTCATTGAAATACGAAAAGCCCAAGAAGCCTGCAAAACGGCCTTTCGGCCTGGCAAAGGGAATGATTGAGATGAAACCAAACTTTGACGATCCCATTCCAGGCATGGAAGAATATATGCCATGAAAATCCTGATTGATACTCACATCTTAATTTGGGTGCTCACCGATGAAAAGCAAAAACTTTCAAGTTTAGAAATTGAAGCCATTGAAAATACCGAAAACCAGGTTTTTGTTAGCATTGTTTCTCTTTGGGAGATTGGTATTAAAAATTCTTTGGGCAGGCTTAACCTAAAAAGAAATTTAGATCTCTTCTTTGAATTAGTAGCCAAAACAGATTTTCAGGTTCTTCCCATTTCAGAAAAAGAAATTATTCAAATGAGTCAGCTTCCGTTTCACCACAACGACCCGTTTGATAGGCTAATATTAGGACAGGCCATTGCATACAAGTTAACTTTGATTTCCAAAGATGCAGCCTTCCGGAAATATGATGTTAACTTCCTTTGACCCTCTCCATTATCACCCCGGTAAAAAATGCCGCTGCATGGATGGAGGAATGCCTGAAATCCGGGATCGACCAGAGTTTTACCGACTGGGAGTGGATTTGGGTGGATGATCATTCTACCGATAATTCTGCGGAACTTATTTCCGCTTTCGCGGACATGGATGCACGGATTCAATTGCATACTAATCCCGGAAAGGGTATTATTAGCGCCTTAGGAAAAGGGCTAGCCGAGACACAGGGAACTTACATCACACGCATGGATGCTGACGACTTAATGCCTGTAGGCAGATTGAAGTTGATGGCTGAAGCTCTCCAAAATGCGCCTCCTAAAACCATAGTTACAGGTTTAGTACAGTATTTTTCTGCAGATGAAGTAAGTCCCGGATACAAACAGTATGAAGAATGGCTGAATGATGTTGGTCTGCAAAATCAGCATTGGCAAAACATTTACCGCGAGTGTGTGGTGGCCTCCCCAAACTGGATAATACGAACGGAAGAATTAAAGGCCATAGGAGGCTTTAGCGGTTTAAAGTACCCTGAAGATTATGACCTGGTTTTTAGATGGTATTCCAATGACTTTACAATTAACAACCTGCCCCAAACAACGCTATTGTGGCGTGAGCATCCGGCACGGACTTCACGGAACTCCCAAAACTACTCTCAACAAAAATTCTTCAATCTTAAAATAAAACGGTTTTTGGAGGTTGATTTTAAACCTTCCAAACCATTGGTTTTATGGGGTACAGGTGTAAAGGCCAGATTAACGGCTGAAATTCTCAATCAAAACAATATTGAATTTGCATGGATGGATCTGCATCCTGAAAAGTACCCGGAAGGAATAAATGGCCAACAGATTTTAGGATTTAAAGAAATTGAGCGCATACCTTCACCGCAATTGTTATTGGCGGTATATCCTCCCAAGGGGCAGTTAAAAAAAATGATAGCTTATTTAGACCAACAAAACCTTAGAGCTGGTGCAGACTATTGGTTTTTATGAGCGTTTCCCAAATACTTATAAATAATCTCCTCTAAACCTTCTCTGGTAAAAGGCTTGGTTACATAATCCTGCATTCCTGCTGCGCGGGCATCTCTTACTGCCTCGTTGGTAACATTGGCAGAAAGCGCTACTATAGGGGTTTTAATTCCGGCTTTTCTGATTCTTGTTGTGGCTTCAATCCCATCCATCCCCGGCATATGGATATCCATAAAAATGAGGTCATATTTACTACTCTCACAGGCATCAACGGCCTCTTCACCATTGGAAACCACCTCTATATTAAAACCCCTTGCCTCTAGCAGCTTTGTTATCACCATAACATTCATCGGGTTATCTTCTGCAACTAAAATTCTATTGCCCTCTGATTTTAGAAGAGGTGTTTCTGCACTTTCAAATTCCTCTCTTTTAATGATTGGCAGGGACATTTCCACAGTAAAGCTAGAGCCTACATTTAGCTTGCTTTTGACACTGATTTTTCCACCAAGTCTTTCCACCAGCTTTTTGGTGATGGCCAATCCAAGGCCGGTACCTTCGTATTTCCTTTTTAGTCCGGTTTCTACCTGAGCAAAGCGATCAAATATTACATCAATACTTTCTTCGGGTATGCCAATTCCGGTATCGGATATAGTAAGTCGCAGGTTCAAATATTCTCCCGAAAGTTCTTCCTCCAAACTAACCTCCACCGTACCTTCTTCGGTAAACTTATAGGCATT
Source organism: uncultured Owenweeksia sp. (assembly GCA_963975525.1). GTDB lineage: Bacteria > Bacteroidota > Bacteroidia > Flavobacteriales > Schleiferiaceae > Owenweeksia. The sequence goes on from CAXBJE010000030.1 coordinate 12,174, forward strand.
TCTTATCAGGTTTGTAACTATCTGACCAAACTTTACAGGGTCGCTATTTACCTGAATGGAAGTACGAGCCGGAAAGTTTCGAATGAGCTTAACGTTCTTTCTTTCAAAACCTTCCTCATAAAGGTTTAACAAACTTTCGACTTCTGCCAGGGGAGAAAAAGGTTTAAGATTCAACTCAATTCCTCCGGATTCAACTTTATCAATTTCAAGAATATCATTTACAATGGAAAGGAGGTTTTTGGATGAAAACTCCATCATCCCAAGGTACTTCTCCCGCTGTCTTTCATTTTCGCCCTCGGATTGTAATATGGTTACCAACCCCAAAATTGCATTTAGTGGAGTTCTAATCTCATGGCTCATATTGGATAAAAACTCCGTTTTAACCCGAGTGGCCTTGAGTGCCCGCTGTTTTTCTAACTCCAATTCAATATTGAGTATTTTAAGTTTACGATTTACCTCAGTAATTCGTCTTGACTCCCAACTTGACCTCTGCATAAAATAGGTAATAACAGCTATGGCAAAAGCAATGATTAACCCCAGCACCAAGCCCACTTTATACTCAAAAAATTGGTTCTCCTCATAAAAGCCAACCCCAGGGCTCATTTCAAATTTCCAGCTCTGGCCCTCAGTTTTCAGGGGAATACCTACCTCATACTTTAAAGTGCTATTAGGGTGTGGTGCGCCCCATTCGTAAAATAAATTTCCTTTTTGATCATACAGCTTTATGCTGAATGAGCCCCTACCATCTATAATTTCGTTAAAATGGCTGGTGAAATCCATCCCTGCGGTAATAGTGCCCTGAAACCTGTTGTTATAATAAACAGGAGCATCAACCAAAAAGGCATGTCCCTTTTGGGTAAGCTCTGCCCAATGGGTAATATTAACCGAGCTATCCCCGGCACTTTTTAACCACTCAGCCCTTCTATACTCCACCTTGGCAAGGTTTAACCCAAGGGCGGCTTCATTGCCTTTAACTGGTTCAATCCTTTGGATAGTCATATTGCTGTCTATCCATTCCACTAAAAGAAATGATGGGTTTTGATGAAGTATTAAGGAAGCGTCATGCACCCAAAAGTCAAAATACTCTCCGTTGGTCTCTTCCAATCGGCTTTTCATATTTTGCAGGGTTTGGATGTTATCCCTCAATACACCCGAATACTGATCACTGATAAAAAGACCTGTAAGATTTAACCTGTTTTTTGCAGTTTCAAGAACCTGTTTTTCATACCCTCTCCATATCCCAATAAACACCAGTGCAACAAGCAAACCCACACCCATAGATAGTGTTAGCTCTCTGGCCCTACGTAAATTGGTTTTATTTCTCCCTTCTGATAATTCTGACATGTGTACATCCAACGTAAAGCCGCTGTAAGTCTTGATTTTACAAGATTTGACCAAAATAAGTAATTCATTTAATGAGGCCACTTTTCTACCCAACCTTTGATTGGATATTGTTCAAAAAAAAAAGCACTTTAACACGCGGGCTTACCAAACCTCACCTAAAACTCACCCACCAAAACCTATAAAATAAATCAGCCATTTTCAGAAACCAGCTAATCCGCACTTTTGCCCATTATGAAGTTATAAGAATTATGTTCACAACAGTCACATTCGCCACCACGCCCATTGTGGTGCTACTTGTCAAGTAGCACATAGACTGTTTTTTGCACCTCGTTTTTCCAACATAATTCCTTTATCATGTCATCATTAAACCAAAGTCCTGAAAAAGGACTTCTCCATACTTTTATTTCAGCTTTTTTAGGTAGAGAGGAAGAAGTAGATTATACCTCTATCAGCATCCGGAAAGCGATTTTTCTACTCGCCATCCCAATGATATTGGAGATGGGCATGGAATCGCTTTTTGCCGTTGTGGATATGTTCTTTGTATCCAAAGTAAGTGTAAACGCCATTGCCACTATTGGGCT
>CAXBJE010000031.1:0-14094 GCA_963975525.1 uncultured Owenweeksia sp.
GGCCCAGGTATCATTAAGGCCATCGCCATTGGGGGTAAAGGCGCTGGGAATGTACACGGGTGGTAATTCTTTTACCGTATCGCAATCTATCAGGTTGACCAGTACAGAGTCAATTACGGTATCACAAACCGAAAGAGCAGAAAGCCAATAGTAGCCACTATCCCTTGCGGTGATGGATTGCCCAACATAACCCGTGCTCCACAGGAGTTGGCGGTTGGGGTCGCTTTGAGCTTTTAGGGTAACTTCATCGCCCTGACAACCCTCCCGTAAAGGCTTAAGACCGCTACTGTAGGGTGGCACGGCACGTTTTACCTCTATGGTATCGCTTTGCCAAAAGCGGTGGTTGTACTCCACTTTTACCCAATAAAAACCGGGTTGGGTTATGGTAATGCTGCTATCCCTACTGCCGGTGCTCCACAAAAAGGTTTTTACGGTATCCTCCAGTTTAAAGCCGTCATCATGCCAGGCATGCAGTTGCAGGGATTGGCCGGGGCAAAGGGTAGTATCAGGTGGCAACTCTACATTAAACAAAGTATCGGTATGTAGGTAGAGGTACACGGCATCAATGAAATAGCGTGTCATTGCATTACTAAAGCAACTATTTGTATCTGATGGAGTATATAAGAAATTAGAGTTAGAATCCTTATAGAAATTACCAATTGTAAGAAATTTCTCTTGACCATTGGCAATGAAATCACCTTTGATACGCACCCAGTCTATGCCTTCATCTATAAGTTGAGTTGATTCTACTGTTGGGGTTATCGTATTTTTTTTATAGTCAAAATGGCTGAATGTATCAGCTGTAACCAACGCTCCAAGGCTTTGCAATATGATGTTTGACTCCGAAGTGTATGACCTAAGCGTGTAGAATTCAATGACATATTTCTCGTTAGCTAATAGGCCGTTTTTGAGCATTATTTCTGCAAAGCTTCTTCCATTATCATAAGTTTTTTTGAAATTAAGAACTTTCTGATAAGGATTAGTACACTGAGGAAAACGAAAATAACATTGCGGTTGAGTATAACTAAAGCTGTCAAGTGGGAAAATTTCAATGTAGCCAGTTCCTTCTTTGGGAAAAGGTACATACCAATGCCATTGTACACATTTAAGAGTGTCATATGTAAATATGGTATCATGGCCAAATCTAAGACTAGATGAGATTTGGGTGCACGTATCATGTATTCCAACTCCATTTTGGCTACCATATATACTGTCTGCGGCTGATGCTGGTGGCCTGAACCAATCTGAGTATGAATTCTGTAAGATGTACTGATTAGGCACAACCCCGCAGTTTACATTAGAAAAGTCATGATTGGGAACTAGGTTCTGCGAGTGTAAACCCGCAGAACCTGCAATCAAGAGCAGTATTATTAAATACTTAACCATTAACTATTGTTGAATAATAAAACGAGCTGAATATTCTCCAAGCTTTATTAAATAAACCCCTGAGGATAAATCTGAGAGATTCAAAGATTCTAAGGTGGCTGTGGACATAGACTTATAAATTAGAACACCTGTAGCATCATAAACATTAATTTGTGAACCAATGTACTTAGGCGGCAGTTGAATATTCAGCAATCCATTTGACGGATTTGGAAATACGGAAATGTTGTTAGGGTTTGAGTTCTTATTCTCCATTAAGTCCTCTAAGGGTCTTTCAGAAGAATGATATTCAGAAAAACTATTGCCAGCATATTTAAAGGAAGGTGGGGTAATTGATGGACAATCTAAATTTGCTACCGGAAGTTCATCGTGATAAGTAACATTGGATGCGCCTCCCGCAATATTGGGTCTGAAATCCGTTCCGTTAATTGGAGGAGCTGGTTGAGTTGAATAATACCAGTCTATAGTGTTAAATGAACTTCCAGCAGTTCTCTTATTTAAGGATGTAATCCAATAGTTTGAAAGAGGATTGCCAGGAGACCCTTGATCGCTCATATAGGGATTGTCCAAATAAATGCCATAATAATTATCTCTGAATCGGTTACAGGTAAAAAGAGTGCCTGTACACGTGCCATCTAATTCGGCTCCCCGTTCGCAGTTTATAATAGTGTTTTTGGTTATTTCGGCATCTTGCAAAGTGTGTAAATCCATGCCTATAGGTGATGTAGCTCCTGTTAATGTTGTAGTACTACCATTATTAATAACATTATTTCCTATAACCATTCCATCACATTCGTAAACCGTAAGGTGGCTGCCAAAAGCCGGTACTCCAGTTAGTGAATTATCGTTAAAAATAAGCCTACCATTTGTATTTGAGGCAAAATCATACAACCGAACATAGCTATCCGGAAAATCATTATCGATAATTCGCACCTGTGTGTTGCTGCTTACATTACCGGTAACATCTAGTCTGCAATCAGTAAAAGTGTTTTTGTAAATATAAGTGCCAATAGATGGATAGCCTGTACCAACCAGTAGGTGTACGGGTGTAACTATTTCAAGGTTGGCTTCGTTAAAGGCTGTGTTTTCAACGTGTCCTGCCGAATTATATAAACGAACGGCTGTACCTATGGTATTTCCAGCCAAGGCATTTGCTCCCCCAATAATAACCTTACTATTATTATCCGCACAAATAGCCATGTTTGCATCGTCAACATCATTGTTTCTTATTTGAACCTGCGATTCCCTGATATTGATCCAGGTAATATCGGCCGCATAGGCACTTGGGTCTTCAAAAGTATTTTCAAGTAATGATTTGTGACCAATGTTTACCCAAATGGAATTTCCATCAATAAAAACGGGGGCGCTGTAGCCTGAGGCTGTTTGTGAACAGTCGCCATCAAAAAACTTAGCAAGGCTTATTGTAGAACTAGGGTGGGTGTTGAAGGAGTTAAAGGATCTTGTAAAGGTGAAAAGATTATCACTTAGTGAAAGGCTTGAACTAAAATACGGGCCAGTGGAAGTATGTGCATCAACATATATAGAAACAATGTTATCGCTAAAGGTTGAGCTGAGAGCAACTACTTCACCGTTAGATTTGGTGTGTACTGCTCTAATGGCTTCTTTTACAGTACTACTGCTAAAGGTTAAAGAAGAACTGGCATCGGATATATAAAAGCCATCCCAGGCATATTCGCATAATTTGTCACAAGTACTGTTGTCAACGGTAACATCGCCCCCAGTAAGCACCTCCAGCTGCGCATCAGTAGCGGAATAGATTTGAGCAGAGTTGAACTCCGTTATTCCCTGAAGCCCAATATCGCCATAAAACCACACCTCCCCAGTATAAGAACCCGATGGTATTGTTTCGTCTATATATAGGTAGTCATATGTAGGGCTGCCAGGGCAGCATTCGGCAACTTTACAACTGTACACACAGGAAACTCCTCCAATGGTTAGAGTGGCGGTAAATGAGCCAAAGTCTTTGTAGTTGGTTATGGTAACACCGGTTAATGTGAAAGTTCCAGATGTGGCATTAATAGAAGCTGTAGAATAAGAAAAGCCAGAAGTAGCGCTTATAGATACTGCACTGAGTGTTGCGCCATAATTATCTATAGTATAAACAGCATCACCAGTTGAGCAATTTACTGCATTGTTAGAAACCAGAGTGGGACATTGTGCCCAAAGACTACTACTAAATAGGCAGCACAACATTAAAATTAGAGAGCTTTGCCTGTTTGAAGCCTGATTGAAGCCTGATTGAAGCCTGATTGAAGCCTGATTGAAGCCTGATTGGTTTTTCATAAAGAAGGTATTTTGGTTGATAAAAAATTGAAGGGTTGAAAGTAGGGAAAATATTTCGGAATTATACTAATGAAAAATTGACTTTTAGGATTAACCTAAATTGTTTGTTTGGATAAACACAAATTCATCAATTGAAAAAACTGTAATTCCACTCCTTACCTTTGCGGGATGATTTCACAAGAGCAAATACAGGAACTAGACGAGCGGTTGGAGGCGCTGCGTGGATATTTGGATATAGAAGAAAAGAAAATCCTAATCCATAACCAGGAGGAGAAAACCGCAGCTCCAGAGTTCTGGAATGATCATGAAGCCGCAGAGGCCGTAATGCGCAAAATACGTGGGCTTAAGTATTGGGTGGAAACCTTTGAAACGGCTATGGAGCAGCGCGAGGAACTAATACTTGCAGTGGAATTTCATGAGCTTGGCGAAATGGAAGCCAGTGAAGTGGAGAAGTTATACAATGGCATCACAAAAATAATTGAGGCACTTGAGTTCAAAAATATGCTTAGTGGCGAAGAAGACAAGCTAAGTGCCGTATTACAAATTACCGCAGGTGCCGGTGGAACCGAAAGCTGCGATTGGGCCAGTATGCTCATGCGCATGTATCTGCGCTGGGCGGAGCGTGAAAAATTTGACGTTAGGGAAATCAACTATCAGGAAGGTGATGTGGCCGGTATTAAAACCGTAACGCTCGAAATTGATGGTGAATACGCTTTCGGTTACCTTAAAGGCGAAAACGGTGTTCATCGCCTGGTACGCATTTCCCCGTTTGACAGTAATGCTAAACGACACACTTCATTTGCCTCGGTTTATGTATTTCCATTGGTGGATGAAACCATTCAGATTGATGTAAACCTTTCGGAGATAGAGTGGGATACCTTCCGCAGTGGTGGTGCGGGTGGGCAAAACGTAAACAAAGTGGAAACGGGAGTTCGCCTTAAACACAAGCCTTCAGGTATAATTATAGAAAATACCGAAAGCCGGTCACAGCTTCAGAATAAGGAAAAGGCCATTCAGCTTTTAAAATCTCAGCTTTATGAAATTGAGATGGAGGCTAAAAATCAGGCAAGAGCCGAAATAGAAGCTGGAAAGAAGAAAATTGAGTGGGGCTCACAAATCCGAAACTATGTAATGCACCCCTACAAATTGGTGAAGGATGTAAGAACGGGCGTGGAAACCAGCAACGTGAATGATGTGATGGATGGTGATTTGGATGAATTCATCAAGGCCTTTTTGATGCAAGAGGGGAAAAGTGGCGAGCTACAGGAAGGTTAATCGTTAACAAACTGAAAGTGTAGGCAGGCAAGGGCAAACTGAAGGTTTAGGGTCCTGTTCTTTTGTAGGTTAAGGATATTGAATACATTCGGAGATTGTAATTTTTGCACACTTGCTGAAACCACGGTATATAACATTTTTACTTTTTCTGATTTCCTACCTCGCCCTGGGGCAGCAAAGCTTTATAGAAAACCGTGGCCAATGGCCTGAAGACTTTGACTATAAATATACTTTTGGTAATGGCTCGGTGTTTCTCAATGAAAATTGCCTTACCGTACACCTTGTAAACCCTGAAGATCTTAGCAGCCCACATGGGCAAATTGCCGAACAGGATGCTCCCGAAACTTTTACCCGCCACCATGCCTACAAGGTTTATTTTGTGGGAGCAGATATAAATTGTGATAAATCTGGTAGCGCTAAACATGAAGTTTACCACAACTACTTATTGGGTAACGACCCTACCAAATGGCAAAGCAAGGTGCCGCTTTATGGAGAGGTTACCTATCACAACATTTACCCTAATATCGATTTGCGCTACTATTTCTCTATGGAGGGAAACCTGAAATATGATTTTGTACTTCACCCAGGTGCAGATGCCTCAGTAATTAAATTACGCTATGAAGGTGCTGATGGCCTTGATCTGATTTATGGAAATTTAATGGTTCGCAACAGTGTGGAAGATGTTTTAGAGTCTGCTCCCTACGCCTTTCAAAATTTGGAGAAGGGAAAGGAAAAGGTGGACTGCGAATACGTGTTGGAAGGAAACGAGGTAACCTATAAGTTGGGCCGATACAAAAAGAACGAAACACTTATTATCGACCCAAAATTGGTGTTTAGCAGTTTTACGGGGTCAACTTCTGATAACTTCGGTTTTACAGCCACTCCTTCTAAAGATGGTAGCCTATATGCGGGAGGGATTGTGTTTCTTATTACAGGAACTTACCCGGTTACCAGCGGTGCGTTTCAGATTGCCAACCGTGGAGGACATGTAGACATGGGCATCAGTAAATTTTCCTCGGATGGAAAAACGCTTGTTTACTCAACCTATATAGGTGGGGGGGGGGATGAAATTCCATACAGTCTTTACGAACGGGAAGATGGTGCCTTAGTTGTAATGGGATGCACTGGCTCCACAAATTTTCCTGTAAGTACAAGTGCCTATCAAAAAACCTTTAATTCTGGAGTTGCCGGGCCCAGTTATTTTGCCCAAAGCAACCTTATTACATTCCCTAATGGTGTTGATTTAGTGGTTACCATTTTAGATAGTGTTGGTGGCAAAATGTTGGGTTCCACCTATTTTGGCGGAAGCTGGGTTGATGGCTTCAACATCGATTTAGATCATAATTATGGTGACCGTTTTCGCGGTGAGGTAATAGCGGATAGCTCAGGAAACGTATATGTGGTATCATCCACCTTCAGTAATAATTTACCAACCACAGCCAATGCATTTTTGCAAAGTTGGGGTGCTCGTCAGGATGGTTTTGCCGTGAGCCTGAATGAGGATTTAAGTAGCCTAAGATGGTGTACATATTTGGGCGGAGGAAGAAATGACAATGCCCTGAGTATAAAACTTGGTAAACAATCTAATGTATATGTAGCCGGTGGTACCGAAAGCCCCAATATGCCTTTCAACAGTGACTCATACCAGGTTACAGGAATTGATAGTACCGATGGGTATATTGTGAATTTAGGCGCAACGGACGGTAGTTTTATATCGGGAACTTACAATGGCACCCCTCAGCGTGATATGAACTTTTTTGTAGAGGTGGATGATAGTGGAGCTGTATATGTGATGGGACAAACCCAAGGGTTATATCCTGTAGATACCATTGAGTATTATAACAATCCTGGCAGTAGCCAATTCATCAATAAGTTTTCACCAGATTTAAAGCAATCGCTGCGGGCCATGGTTTTTGGTGATAGCAGTCACAGCAAAAGCAATATTTCTCCCACGGCATTTATGGTTGATGAGTGCCGTAATGTTTTTGTTTCCGGATGGGGCGGAGGGAGTAACAGCATCAAAAACCAAGGGAATACCTTAAATCTTCCGCTTACCATTAATGCCATACAAGCAAATACCGATGGCTCGGATTTTTACTTTTTTGTTTTGGATGCCACCTGGAAAAAGGTAAACTATGCTACCTATTTTGGAGGCGCAAATCAAGATCATGTAGATGGAGGCACAAGCCGATTTGCTAAAGACGGAACCATCTACCAGGCAGTGTGCGCTGGTTGCGGTGGAAAGAATAACTTCCCAACTACAGTGGGGGCTTTTTCAAGACTTAATGGTAGTAGTAATTGTAATCTGGCTGCACTAAAAATTGATTTTGAAGCCCTGGGTGTGGTTGCTGAGGTAGAAGCCGATAGGGATAGCTCGTGCGTGCCATACACTGTTGTTCTTACTAACTTAAGCTATAATGCCGATAAGTACATTTGGATAAAGCCGGGAAACGTAAAAGTACATGGCGATTTAAGTACCATTGAAATTACCGATCAAGGGCAAAGTGTTTATCAGCTAGTTGCCATTGACACTACCTGTGGTTTTAGAGATACGGTTGAGCTCACCTTTTTTGGATTTAGGGATACCATATTTGCCAGCTTTGGTTTAGACTATGATAGCTGTAGCAACAACTTTCAGGTGAAAACCGTCAACACCTCCTGGGATGCAGATTTTTACGAGTGGGATTTTGGAGATGGCAACACCTCCAACCTCAAAAACCCGATTCATGGGTATTCTAAGGCGGGTTCGTATGTTATTAAACTGGTTACCAAAAATTCGTATTGCGACCTGGTGGATTCTACCCAAATGACCGTAAAGTTTAAAAAACGTATCAGCAGCTCAGATTTTAAAATTAGTTACGAGCCTTGTCGGGATGGCGCTAATGTGCGGTTTTCGGCAATTGGAACAGGGTTTCAGCAGTATATATGGCAATATGGCGATGGAGAAACGGGTAGTGGGGCCAGCGTTTCTCATGACTTTAATAAGTCAGGTTCATTCTCAGTTAAACTGATTTTAAGAGACACTCTTTGCCAGCGATTCATTGAAAAAGATACTGTTATTGATGTGTACTCGGCAGGCTACGATCCTATCTTTCCCAATGTATTTACACCTAATGGTGATGGACTGAACGAAACCTTTGGCCTTCCTCCAAAAATCCCCAAAGACTACTTTTCAAAGTTTTCAATGAAACTGTACAACCGCTGGGGTACACTGCTTTACGAAACCACCGAAACGGATCAACCCTGGGATGGCACTTTTGAGGGTAACAGTATGGCCGAAGGTGTGTACTTTTACATCGTCAATTTAACTGACGGTTGTAATAATCATAAGGAGTACAATGGATTTGTACACCTCATGAAATCAAAAAAATAAACTACATGAAATTTTATCATAATACCCGTTGTTCCACTAGCCGTGGTGGGCTTGAGCTTTTACAGGAAAAAGGTATTAACCCTGAGATAGTGGAATACATGAAGGAGCCACTTACCCCTAACGAACTATCCGACATTATTAGTAAGCTGGATATTGATCCAATGGATTTGGTGCGCACTAAAGAAAAAATATGGAAGGAGGAGTTTGCAGATAAGGAATTGACTTATGATGAAGTAATCCTAACCATGATAGAACACCCCCAACTTATGGAGCGCCCCATATTGGTAAATGGAGATAAGGCCGCCATTGGCCGGCCTATAAAGCAGATGTTGGAGATTATTTAACTGCGCTTCAACTACCCCGTCTCGTCTTGGCTAAGCCTAGACGAGACACCCCTTCTATCCAGAAGGGGAATGACTCCGATATGAAATACTTTAATAAACGCAACACTTCAGCACCTTGATTCCCCTTCAATTGTGAAGGGGTGGCCGTAGGCCGGGGTAGTTGAAAAGTAGTGTTATGACTGGTGGCTGAAAGCCAGGATAGTTGAAAGAGGATTTCATTACCTTCCGTTATGCCCAAAACCTACTCCATAAATGGAATTCCCTTAAAATCAAACTTTCTTAAGCTAAATTACAACCCTTTACTAAGGGATAGAGCAAAGGCCTTGCGTAAAGCAAGAAATCTGCCTGAAGTGCTTTTCTGGATGCAGGTTCATAAACATCAGTTTCACGGGTTAGATTTTGATCGCCAAAAAATCATTGGGAACTTTATAGTTGACTTTTACATCAAGTCTCTGGCTCTTATTGTAGAGATAGACGGTAGTTCTCATGATAACCGAGAGGAGCAGGATGCTGCCCGGGAACGTTTTTTAGTAGAGCTAGGGTGCCGGGTTCTCCGGTTTACCGCTGGTGAGGTTTTAGAACATATGGATCAGGTTTTAAGAAATATGGAAGAGTATATACTGGAGCATTATAGTATCTAGACCAACCTTGGTTTGGCTACTTCATTTCAACTACCCCGTCTCGGCTGACCCGAGACACCCCTTCTATCCAGAAGGGGAATGACTCCGAAATGAAATTCTTTGATAAACGCAACACTTCAGCGCCTCGATTCCCCTTCAAGTTTGAAGGGGTACCCGCAGGGTGGGGTAGTTGAAAGTACTACTAAGGATTGCTGCCAGAAAAGCGAATTAATTAAAAACACCTAGCAGGGGGTAGCTAATTTTACTCCCCAATCCCTTCCAGCATAAATAAAAACGCATAGTTCATAGCGGTTTCCTTGTAGGCCTCAAAACGGCCGGAAGCGCCACCGTGCCCCGTATCCATATTTATATAAAGGAACAGCGGATTGGTGTCGGTTTTTACATTCCGTAGCTTGGCGGCCCACTTGGCCGGCTCCCAGTATTGCACCTGTGAATCATGAAGTCCGGTGGTTATAAGCATGGCAGGATAGTTTTTGGCCTCCACATTATCATAAGGCGAATAGGACTTTATGTATCTGTAATACTCAGGGTCATTAGGGTTTCCCCATTCGTCATATTCACCTGTTGTAAGCGGAATGCTGGTATCCAGCATAGTGGTAACCACATCTACAAAAGGCACAGCTGCTATTACGCCTTTAAAGAGCTCGGGCCTCATGTTTATTACCGCTCCAATTAAAAGGCCACCGGCACTACCTCCCATAGCATAAAGGTGCTCAGGAGTGGTAAACTTCTCTTCAATCAGCTTTTCAGCACAAGCGATAAAATCCGTAAAGGTGTTTTTCTTTTTCATCATGCGTCCATCCTCATACCACTTTCGGCCCAGGTACTGTCCGCCTCGTATGTGTGCAATGGCAAATACAAAACCTCTATCCAGCAAACTCAGTCTGGTAGAACTAAAGCCCGGATCAACGGTAATACCGTATGAACCATAACCGTAAAGCATTAGTGGATTGCCATCTGCTCTTTTAAGGCTCTTTTTATACACCAATGAAATAGGAACCTTAACTCCGTCAGGTGCCGTGGCCCATATCCTTTCCGCATGATATTCTTCGGGGTTATGGCCGCCAACCACTTCCTGTTGCTTCATTACAGTTTCCTTGCGGGAAGTCATGTCATAATCGATAACTGAAGCTGGCGTGGTCAGCGATGAGTAGCTGTATCTTAAAATCGTACTATCAAACTCAGGGTTGTTGCCAATACCCGCTGTATAGGTCTCCTCATTAAAATTTATGAAGTGGGTGTCGCTGTTATCCCAGCGGTCAATCTTAATGCGGGTAAGGCCATTCTCGCGCTCCTCAGTCACCAAAAAATCTTTAAAAATCTCCACGTTTTCCAGGTACACATTTTCACGATGATGGATTACATCCACCCAGTTTTCCTGAGAAGGCATATCCAAAGGCGATTTCATCAACTTAAAGTTGGTGGCCTTGTCTTTATTGGTGAGGATGTACCAATGGTCTTCAAAATCAGCTACAGAGTATTCAAGTTCGCGCACTCTGGATTGTAGCACTTTAAAGCTTCCGGTGGGGTCATGTGAATCCAAATAATGGTATTCATTGGAAACGGTGCTGCTGCAGCCAATCATCAAAAACCTGCGTGATTTGCTTTTATAAACTGAACACACAAAGGTTTCGTCCTTTTCGTGATAAACCTCCATGTCTTCCTGTGGGGTGGTTCCCAGTTTATGTCGCCAAATGTAGGCGGGGCGTAAAGTTTCGTCTTTGGTGGTATAAAAAACAGTTTTGTTATCCTCTGCCCAGGCGGCACCTCCGGTTGTATTTTCTATACGGTCATCCAGCATTTCGCCTGTCTCCAGATTTTTAAATCTGATGGTGTAAATCCTACGGCTCACGGTATCCTCGCCATAAGCAAGTAGCTTATTATCGTTGCTTATGCTCATGCCGGCTATTTGGTAGTACGAGAAGTTTTTAGCCTCCTCATTGGCATCCAGCAATATTTCCTCCTCAGCATCAAGGCTACCTTTTTTACGGCAGTAAATGGCATGCTCCATACCAGTTTCGTAACGCACGTAATACCAATAGCCATTTTTACGATAAGGCACACTTTGGTCGTCCTCTTTTATGCGGCCTTTTATCTCTTCAAAAAGTTGCTTTTGCAGCTCTTCCGTTTCTTTCATTTCGCTTTCGCGGAATGTGTTTTCGGCATTTAGATAATCCAGTACCGATGGGCTTTCCTTCTCGTTTAGCCAGAAATAGTCATCATTTCTAACGTCATCATGTAGGCGTAGTTCCTTCTTGATTTTTTGAGCAATAGGAAAGGGTAGAGTAGGTTTCTGCATAATTTTTTAGAACAATTAATAGGAGGGTGCAATTAATTACCTTCGCACCGCTTTATTTTATGGGGATGTAATCTCCGCCAAAAGTAACAATATGGATAAACCCTACACACACGGAATGCTACGTGACGATGCCCTTAAAGGAAAAGTAATTGCCATTACCGGTGGAGGCACTGGTTTGGGAAAATCTATGGGCGAGTATTTTTTACAACTTGGAGCCAGCATCGCTATATGCGGAAGGCGCCAGGATGTACTGGAGAAAACCGCTACCGAAATGATGGAAGAGTTTGGCGGGCAAGTTTATACGGCAAGTTGTGATGTAAGGAAGTACGATGAGGTAGAGGCCTTTTTACAAGGAATACTGGACAAATTTGGAAAAGTAGATGTACTGCTAAACAATGCTGCCGGTAACTTTATCAGCCCAACCGAAAGATTTTCTCCCGGAGCATTTGATGCGATTATCGATATCGTATTGAAGGGTTCAAAGAACTGTACGCTTGCTTTTGGAAAGCATTGGATAGCCAATAAACAAACAGATAAAACCGTACTAAGCATAGTAACAACCTATGCCGAAACCGGCTCTGGTTATGTTGTACCTTCTGCTATGGCCAAGGCCGGTGTGTTGGCCATGACGCGTTCTCTGGCTGTGGAATGGGCCAAATATGGTATTCGCTTTAATGCGATTGCCCCGGGGCCATTTCCAACTAAGGGTGCATGGGATAGGTTGTTGCCAGGAGATATGGCCAACCAACTAAACCTTGAGGCTGAAGTGCCACTAAAGAGATCTGGCGAGCGCCAGGAACTGGCCAACCTAGCCGCTTACCTTGTTTCTGATTTTGCTGCTTATCTCAATGGTGAAGTTGTAACAATTGATGGGGGAGAGTGGCTACAGGGAGCGGGCCAAATGAACTTTTTGGAGGCCATAGGAAAAGAGCAGTGGGATGCTATTGAAAAAGCAATCCGCGGAAACAGTAAGTGAGAAAACTTGCGGCCATACTCAGTTTAGCAATATGTGCCTGTAATCCATCCCAAATGGAAGAGCCTGAAAATTTTGATTGGCAGGGCCATCGCGGGGCACGAGGAAATTATCCTGAGAATACGGTACCTGCATTCTTTTTTGCCCTTGATAATGGAATGAATACTCTGGAAATGGATGTGGTGATTTCTGCAGACTCACAAGTTGTGGTTTCTCACGAGCCATTTTTCAGCGAAGCTATTAGCAATATTGACTCTCTCAAAAGAGATTCCTTACCCAACAATATTTACAAACTCAGCTATTCTCAAATTGCCAGTATAGACTGTGGTAGTAAAGGAAATGCTGGTTTTCCGGATCAAGTTAAAATGGCCTTGGCCAAGCCGCTTTTAAAAGATGTTATTCAGGCTACTGAGGAGTATGCAATTCAAACGCAGCGCTCTTTACCCTTCTATAATATCGAAATAAAAAGCCGCCCGGAATGGGAAGGTGAGTTTCACCCAAGCATAGAGGTTTATGCTGACCTTTTGATGCAGGTTGCCACAGATGCACAAATTGAATACCGCCTTACGGTTCAAAGTTTTGATAATCGCCCGTTGCAATATGTTCATCAAAAATACCCCGATGTAACATTGGCCCTTTTGGTAGAAGATTCTACTTCTGCTGAAGATCACCTTTCTCTGTTGGGTTTTACCCCAAATATTTACAGTTGCTATTACCTTTTGGTAGATGAAGCTTTAGTGAAGTTCTGCAAAGAGAAAGGAATGAAACTCATCCCGTGGACGGTAAATGATGCTGCTGAAATAAAAAGGCTGAAAGCCCTTGGTGTAGATGGGGTGATTACTGATTATCCTGCGCTCCGAAAGGAATTTTAAGCTTTGTTTTGCAAACTGCTTTTTTGCAAACTGAAAACTACTCCAACTCCCTCAAACCACTTTGTATATTTTCTAGCAGGTAGTCTGCCTGCCCCTTTTCGGCAGAGTTTGAATATTTAATTATCCAAAAGTTTACCAGAGATTCAGCCGCCTTTAGCATATCCAAATCTTTGTGATCGGCAATTTTACTGAGCCTGGCCGCTTGTAGCAACACAAACTTAGATTGATCATCTTCAGATAAATCTCTAAGCTTACTGTAAAAGTCGCTATGGTCTTCTTCGGTCCAGCTGTTTTTAAGTAAATCCTCCATTATTGGCCTTTGATGGTTCTGTTAACTCTTGCCAGTGCCTCAGCTGATGGTTGGTGCATGGGCAGCATCTCCAATACTTTTTGGTAATCTTTTTTTGCGTTTAGTACATCACCCAGCATTTCAAAGGCATAGCCACGGCCGTAGTAAGCGCGGTAGTTTCTATCATTAGCCTGAATGGATTTTGTA
Source organism: uncultured Owenweeksia sp. (assembly GCA_963975525.1). Taxonomy (GTDB): domain Bacteria; phylum Bacteroidota; class Bacteroidia; order Flavobacteriales; family Schleiferiaceae; genus Owenweeksia. Next base: position 13,961 of record CAXBJE010000031.1, read on the forward strand.
AAAAGATCGCGGGCTTGTTGGTATTGCTTGAGTTCGATGTGGATATAAGCCATGCTATAATACGCTTCTGTAGCACGGGGGTTTAGTTTAGTGGCTTTGGTGTAGGCTTCAAGTGCACGGTTAATCTCGCCACG
>CAXBJE010000032.1:0-13680 GCA_963975525.1 uncultured Owenweeksia sp.
AACGTCAGAATTGATTGGTGCACTTTTAATGAATGTTGGATTCGCACGATTGGTAATGTCCAACACTTTTAGAGAGCGGCCATTAACCGCGTACATATGGTTTCCCACAAGTGCAAAACGCGCAAGGCTTCCACCTTGCCCTGTTCCTTGATTGTTTTTGGTGTCTAATGATGCTGCTTCGTTTCCGTCTTTAGAGCATCCCATTGCCGCAACAGCTATAATTGATAGGGCGGCTATATATTTTTTAAATGATTTCATTTTATAAGAGTTTTAAGATTATTGGTTGAGTTACTTTTTTACCCACTTTACGATAACCGTATTGGCAGGGCGATTTTTTTCATTAAACTCTTCTGGAATAGAGCCCCAATCTGGTGCAACTGGCTCCGGAAATACATTTTCTTCGCGATCAAGCACTGTAACGCCAGTTCCATCATAGCGAAGGGTGATAAGGTCAACAGCATTGTCGGCATACATAATGTTGCCAGTCATGGCAATATCCACGTTTCCAACAATTTTAATAAACCCAAGTTTGGTGGGGTTTGTAGGATCAGAATTGTCAATCACATGAACACCTTCATATTTTTCATTAATAAAAAGAAGGTTTCCGTTGCGGTAAATTTTTCCAGCATCCTCGATTTCTCGGATTCCTTCCATTTTTACTGACTTTACCAATTCTGCACGATCAACTAAAACCGGCTTGTATTCGGTAACTGCAACCGTTTCATCGGGGGTGCATGAGGCCATAAATATTATGGCGGACATTAAGCTTAGGACTTTTTTCATTAGGGGGTATTTTAGTTAGTAAGACGTTAAAAGCCAATTAACGGTTGGCTTAAGGTAAAAATTATTTTTTACGGTTATTGTAATAGTATAGAATATCAAATTCTATCCCCACCAAAAAAGTAGGTTGTAGCTTGCTGAAGTTGTCCAAACCTGCAGCAAATTCCATCCGCATTATGTTGTGGATATTGTCAAATCCTAAAAAGAACTCTGCAAACTGCCGTTCGGTAAAATTATGAAGATAATTCATGCCAAAATACGTATGCGCTTGAGTTCTACGCAATAAACCAATTTTTGATAGCAGGAAACCATTAAAGTGGTGTTCAAAATGAGCCTCCGCAAAGGCCCGCTTAGTACTCATGTCATAATACCCAAGTGTGCTAAATTGCTTAATACTCTGGTAATAGTAGGTGCTTGGCTGTAGGTAAAAGGTTTGGGTTCCGTTAAAGTGTTTGTAGTCTATAAACTCAATATTCTCCACATTAAAAAATCCACCACCGCTAATATCCCATTTGGTGTAACCGGCATTACCTAAAGGGGTGTTAAAAGACATTCCCGCTGCTAAAAAATTGTACTTGGTTTGGCTTATGGCAGAAGGTAAACCCTGGCGGTAGTTTATATAAGCCCTTGGGGTAGTCATCCTTAGGTTTATTTTTTTACCGTTTATCATTTTGTAGCGCTGGTTAAACTGGTAAGCCAATTGTGCCCTAAAAGTTAAAGCCTGGTGATCATCAAAACCGTTATTATTTATTTCTTCGGTATGCTCAGGGTTGTTTTGGGTAAAACCTTTTGGGGTGCCGGTAATTACAAATGTGGAGTTATTATACAGCGGAAAACGCGAGGCGTATTCCAATGAGCTCTGCATTTCAAAACCATTGGTTATTTCATGCTGATAGCCAATCTGGATAAAATCCTTGCCATACATTTTTAGATAGTTTTTACTGAATAATAAGCTGTAAATGGTATTGATGAATGGAGAAATAGGGTCCTCCTCGTTAAACTGATCCACCACATGGCCAACCTCTACTCTTACCTTTTTTGGGTTGCTTAAATCATAGGTGAATTCTGCCGTAAGGCGAGATTTAAAATCAGTATCGGCAAAGCCAAATCTTACCTCGGGGTTTAACATCAGCTCGGTGCCCTTATTATACAGCCAAATGGGCACATCATACCTTATGTAAACCCCTTCCACAGTGTTGTAGCCAAGAGATCGGTATAGCGGATTGAAATGGAAGAAGTAGCCATCCGTTCTGTAAATGTATTTGTCGTACAGGAGCTTTACTGGTTTAAAGGGCTTTTGTAAGTAAGGCTCTCTGGAGTAGCGCCCTTTAAATACATTAGAGAGGTTTTCGGTTTTTAACAGGCTTCTTTCGTTTTGCGATAAGGCTTTAATACGCTGCTGCCTCCAGTAACTATTGTTATCCGAAATACTGCTCGAATCCATGTGTACGACTTCCTTATTCTTACCCCATGTCGGATTTTCGAGGTAGCGCTGATTTTTATAATAAACGGATGAGCTGTAAAATCCTCTGAATCCATTTACTGTGAGGTGGAAGTCCATGGTTTGATAAGCTTTGTGATATACATCACCATCATAGTAAAACAGCTGCTCCACACGCACGCTGTCCATGCCTTCAAGATGACTTGAAGCCTTAAAACTGAAGTTGCAATAGGCAATGGTAAATAGCGAGTCATAAATATCAAAGTATCCCTGAAAGGCAGGTGTACCGTATTTTTTTGGCTTAAAGCCGATTCGGTAAACTTTACGATTTCCATCCAAATAGGAGCCTATGGCCTTAAGATCATAATGATGCAAGGCTTTATCTGACAAGGGGGTGAAGTAGCCCTGATAGCCCAGTTCGGGCATGGAAATTTTATTGTGATAAAATGAAAAATCCTTGTCTACCAGATAAGTGAAATCGGGCATTACAATAGTTCCGGCTGCCTGATAGTGCTTTACAGAATCCATAAAGTGATGCTCATTGTAAAACCTTTGCTGCGAAACCTGCTCACTGAAAAACACCAAGCCTGTATCTCTTTTTGATGGGAGAATACGTCCCGAAATTGGCCAAATACTGAAGGGTACCCGCTTTATTTCCGCCTTACTTGTTTTTAGCACTTCAGCTTTAAAGCTGGAATATTGGCTTTCATTTTCATCTCGTTTAAAGCGAGCTTGCCGCACTACCTCATAGGCATTAAAGTCAGTGTTGCCGTTAATTGGGTCCAGATAAATGAGCAACTTTTCCTTATAGTTAAACGGCAATACAATGGTTTTAGGAATATGGCCCGGGGCAATGGCCTTTATAGTGTGTTTTTGAGAGTTTGCCTGAAGGCTGAAGTTTCCCAGACTATCGGCATAAACGGGTTGCCCGCCCTTTATTTCCTGAATAAGAGTATAGGGAATAGGTTTGCCCGCTACGTTTCTTACCTGACCTTGTAGCGCACGGGGTTGGGCGCGCAAGCCTATCCCGCAAAGGAGAAATAGTAAACAAAGGATAAAAAGACGGGTGGTTTTCAAATCGTTTTCAAATGTCGCATTTCGGGGCAAATATTGATATTTTCCGTTGAGCGAAAATATAAAGCGCTGGCTTTATTAATTTCTATATTCGCCCGATGTTTTGCGTGCTTGATATAGAGTCTTCCGGTGGCCCCTTTGGTAAGGAGGCCATTATAGAAATTGCCCTTTACCGCTATGATGGTGATGAGGTGGTTGATCAGCTGATAAGCCTTGTACACCCGCATAGGGAGGTGCAGAGTTTTGTAACCCGCATGACCGGCATTACGGAAAAAATGCTGGCCCGTGCCCCTCGTTTTCACGAGATAGCCAAGCGTATTGTTGAAATTAGTGAAGGCGCCATTTTGGTGGGGCATAATGTGGAATTTGATTACCGCATGCTTCGGCAGGAGTTTGCCCGCCTGGGTTATCCTTATGAACGTGAAACGCTGGATACTATTGATACTGCCCGCGAATTAATTCCGGGATTACCCGCTTATGGGTTAGATAAAATTTGCAAGGAGCTGGGTATTTATATGCCCAATAAACACCGCGCTGATGCGGATGCCCGTGCCACTTTAGAGCTTTTCAAAATCCTGAGGGAGAAAGATCAGAAGAAGGACATCAGTGTGTTGGGGCAAAGCATTATTCAGGGCGATCATAAACGCGATAAGCTGAATGACCTTTTACGCTCGGTAAAAATTACACAAGGCCTTTTTTATTTACATGATATGGAAGGGAAGCTCCTTTACCTGGGGGCATCTGATAATGTAAAGGCTGCGCTAAACCGGGTATTTGTGGCGGATAGTAAACAAGCTCGCGAACTGGGTGAAAAGGTGTATTCTGTAAAAACAGAAGCCGTAGGAAACTGGCTTGTTGCCCGAATCAAGAAACTGGAAGAGTTGCATCACGCAAAGCCACCATACAACCGTGTTAGCGAAATCAGACTGGAGCGAGCGGTAATTGTAGATGAGCGCCATAAAACCCCACGCCTTCAGCAAGTGGAACTTAAGAGTTTGGGCAGAAAAAGGCCTGTGGTTAAAGGCCCAAATCAAAAAACAACAGCCCGCGCCCTAAGCATGTTTGGGAGAGCTTACCGCGGAGATGATGCCAAACACGATGTTTTGGAATTGCTAAAAAACTTCCCTGACGAAGCCGTTTTTCAAGGAGCGGGGCGAACCAAAACCGAGCGCTGTGCTTTTGTGGTAGAGAATCATCAGTTGGTGGGTTATTATTACTTTTCCCTAAATGATCAGGTATCCCATAAAGAGCGCCTTACAAAAACCATGACAGCCATTGATCCCCACGAAAGTTATACTGAGATGCTAAAGCTGGGTATTTTGAGTGGGGAGTTTAGGGTGGTGAAGGTTTGAAATCTCTGGAGCTTTGGGTTGTTCTTAAATAATTTCATTCAATCATTCTATTTAATTGTTATATGTTGTTTTTAACTATGAAATTCAACATGTTTTCTGATATTTGAAATTTTCCATAACCCCTCCGAATCAATTAACCTTTATCTATGAAAGTTCTTGTAGTTCATCTTGGTGATATACACCTCAAGTCCAATACAGATTCCATATTTCAAAAAGCGAAAAAAATTGCTAGTGCAATTAGCGGAAACGTTCAAGAGCATCGTGCCATCCTTTTTATTGTTGCTGGTGATCTGGCATATTCAGGTAAAATAGATGAATACCGATCTTTCATTAAGTTATTTGAAAGTATTAAGGGTTCAATTGAACCATCAAAACGGAGGGATTATTACCTTATAACTGTTCCTGGTAACCATGACTGTGATTTTGAAATCAAAACTGGAACCAGGCCTGTGATACTAAAGCATATTAAGGATGGAGAAATTGTTAATGCCGAAATTATTGATGAAGCAACATCTGTACAGGCAAACTATTTCTCTTTCGTCTCTAAAATAAATCAGCCGATTGAGGTACTATCTGAGTCTCCCCTAGTAAGTCAACTACAAGTCCAAATAGAAGGGAAGTCCATAGCTTTTAACTGTTTTAATTCTGCATGGTGTTCCGAACTTCATGAAAGAGCAGGTACTATGAGATTTCCCATTCAGCATTTGAGGGATACTCTTAAAGAGGTCAAAGCGGATTTGCAAATTTCAATTGTACATCATCCATTTAATTGGTTGGAACCTACAATCAAACGGGAGTTCGAAGACATATTAACTAAAAAATCCGATTTAATATTTACAGGCCACGAGCATGTAGATTCTTTAAAAGTGGTTGATACTGTAGATAAAGGTATTGTTGAATACATTGAAGGTAATGTTCTCCAAGACTCAAAATATGGAGATATAAGTGGTTTTAATTTGATCTCAATCGATCTCTTGAACAACAACCATGAAGTATACAATTATCAATGGGTTGGAACTAGATATACCGTAAAGAATGATGTGGTACAGCGGGAATTACACAAAAAGGTTGAGAAAAAGGAGCATGTTTTTCCGATTAAACCGGAATTTCAAAATTTTTTAAAGGACCTAGGGGCTACAGTTAATCATTCGAAAAAAAGAGAGCCGTTAACGTTGAAGGACATTTTTTTATATCCCGATTTAAAAATACTCAATAGTAATAACGAGAAAGTTGAGCATGTGTCCAAAATTATTTCAAGTAGTTCTTTAGTTGCATTAACCTCTTTTAAGTTACTTCTAACAGGGGATGAAAATATAGGAAAGACAACCTTAGTTAAAGTTCTGTTTGAGAAGTTCTTTGATCAGGGATATGTTCCAGTGCTGATTGATGGAGGTGAAATAAAGTCGAACAGTTATGGACAATTGCTAAGACTATCTCACAAAAAATTTATTCAACAATACAGCCAAGTAGTTAGCGAAGACTTTAAGCAATTGGATGAGTCTAAGAAGGTAATTATCATAGATTCATTTCATACAGCCAAGCTTAATGTTAATCAAAAGTCTGAACTACTGACTACCATAGAGAGAGGTTCAGAGAATTTCATCATTACTGGTGACGATTTTTTACATATACTAGATTTAATTTATTCTGGACGAGAAGGGGTAGAAGAAAAAATGGAGTCTGCTGATTCATTCGATCACTATGAAATTTTATCCTTTGGACATGTGCTGAGGTCCGCCCTAGTTAAAAGATGGTTGGAGTTTGACTCTCAAGTTCTAGAGCCAGAAAAATTTTATAAAATTCATGACACCTACATTTCAGTAATAAATACCGCTCTAGGAAAAGGATTTGTTCCGAGCTATCCAATATTTTTAATGGTTCTTCTACAAAATATGGATACCGAGCGTGGCCTTAATTTGGAAACTAGTCTCTACGGTCATTATTATGAGTATTTGATAAATGGCGCTCTAGTAAAAAGTATTCAAAATAATACCGAAATCGATTATTACGTAACATTTCTCAAAGAGGTTGCTTTTAAAATGTTTGAGAGTTCATTTTTGGAAATTACGCTATCTGAACTCGAAGGTTTTGTAGAATGGTTTAAGGTAGAATACGACAATCCCATAGATTTAAACCATACGCTCAAAACGCTGCAAACTGCGGGAATCTTAGAGCAAACTCAAAATGGACTGCGCTTTAAGCACAAGTACGCTTATTATTATTTTGTAGCAAAGTATCTAGCGGATAATATGAATCTTGAGAGTACTAGAGTACTTATAAGGAAATTAACTGATAGGCTTTTCAACGAGGAGTTCGCCAATATTATAATGTTTTTAACCCATTTAGAAAAAGATCCTTTTGTTTTTGAAACTGTACTTGATACTTCAAAGAACATTTTCAAAGATTTGGAACCAGCCCAGTTTGATGAGGATATATCTGTAATCAATAGAATGGTGCCAGAAGGTTTTGGCAAGCTGGTATTAGAGGATAAATCTGTTGATGAAGTAAGGCAAGAGGAAAATAGACGGAAAGATGCTCAAATGGAAATTGAAGATGTAGAGGATCTGAATGGCAAGGACTATGGGATAGATGAGGATATTTCAAATTTAGATATTCTTCTTAGAATTAACCGTGCTACCAGAATGCTAAATATTCTTGGTCAAATGGTTAAAAAGTATGGGGGCTCTCTTAAGGCCAAACAGAAGTTGGATTTGGCAAGAGAAACCTATGACTTAGGTTTAAGGTCAGTAAAAGTCTTTTTCAATGAACTAGGTGATGATGAATCAATTTTACTTGGCGAGATAAAAGAGTGGTTGAATAAAGATGAGAATGTGAGTGAACTAGAAATTGAGGAGAAGGCCAAAGAAATGGCTTTTGGAATATATCATTTGCTCTCATATAGTTTCGTGCGTAAGACCTCCATGGCTATTGGTACAGAATATTTAAGCACGTCTTTTCGAAAGTTAATCGAGGAAAACCCAACTAATGCATATTTACTTATAGATCTTTCTATTAAGTTGGATCACTTTTCAGATTTTCCACTAAATCAGGTAAAAGATTTAAAAAAGAAATTTTCTTCCAATGCTCTTTGTTATCATCTACTCAAGCGCTTGGTGCTTCGGTACCTTTACATGGTTCCTACGAAATTTGACCAGCGGCAGCGCATTAGTGAATTGTTAGACATTCCTGTGGCTACGGCACGGGTCGCTCAACAAAGCACAAAAAGATAGAGATAACGGGGGGTGAGCAGTCCTATGTAAACATAAAATGCCGAAGGCATTGAGAAAGAATCTACTTCATCCCCTCCAGCGCCTTCACCACATTCGCCTCAATCCTGTCCTCAATATTTTCGGTGGGTTGGGCCTTAAATTCCTCTCCGGTAATTTTTTCAAATAGCTCAACATACCTCTCCGAAACCGACTGAACAAACTCTTCGGTCATTTCTGGAATAGTCTGTCCTTCCTTGCCCTGAAAGCCATTTTCAATAAGCCACTGCCTTACAAACTCTTTACTGAGTTGCTTTTGTGGTAAACCTTCTTGCTGGTTTTCTTCATAACCATTCAGGTAAAAATAGCGGCTGCTATCCGGGGTGTGGATTTCGTCAATCAGAACAATAGTGCCATCGGCTGTTTTTCCAAATTCGTATTTGGTGTCCACCAATATCAATCCGCGTTCGTTGGCAAATTGCTGGCCACGGGCAAATAAAGCACGAGTGTATTTTTCCAGTTGCACATAATCTGCTTCGCTTACTATTCCCTTTTTCAGAATGTCTTCACGGCTGATGTCTTCATCATGTAGGCCTTGCTCAGCTTTAGTGCTTGGTGTGATAATGGGTTCTGCGAAAGCATCGTTTTCCTTAAGGCCTTCGGGTAATGTAATCCCGCAAAGGGTGCGTTCTCCAGATTTATAGGTACGCCAGGCGTGTCCTGTAAGATAACCGCGTATTACCATCTCTACCATAAAAGGTTGGGCTTTATGGCCAATGGTAACCATAGGGTGTGGGGTGCTCAATTTCCAGTTGGGCACAATGTCGCTGGTCATATCCAAAAACTTGTTAGCCACCTGATTTAGCACTTGCCCTTTATAGGGAATGCCTTTGGGTAGCACCACATCAAATGCAGAGATTCTATCACTAGCCACCATCACTAACAGATCGTTATTTATGGTGTACACATCGCGCACCTTACCACGGTAAAATTTGGTTTGATTGGGTAGGGTGAAGTTGGTTTCCTTTAATGCTGTGGCTTTCATCTGTACTAATGGTTTTCTGCCGAAAGGCAAATGGGTTTTTGATATTGTGTGGTAGATTAATTCTTGAATTTTGTCATGGTTTTCCAAAAATAGTAAACGGGTAAGTGGCAAACCCCGCCAAAATAACCTGGGTGATTTTTTGTTTCATTAAAACCCTCGGCTTTACTGAGGGCTACTGATGTTAAACCCCTCCGGGGTTGTTCATTTCTTTGTTTTTATGCTTGATTTCACAAGTAATAAATAGGAACTAACCTTCATCCTTTGGGGGCTGGCTTTCTTCTTGCTCGTAAGCCCGAATAATGTGGCGCACCAATCCGTGGCGAATTACATCGCGATCATCTAAAAATATAAACTTGATGCCTTCTACATTTTTCAATAGTCGAAGTGCTTCTTTTAGTCCGGAGGCCTGCTTACGCGGAAGGTCAATTTGCTGGGCATCGCCCGTAATTACAAATTTGGCATCGGCTCCCATCCGCGTCAGAAACATCTTCATCTGGCTATGAGTAGTGTTTTGGGCTTCATCCAAAATCACAAAGGCCCTGTCTAAAGTACGGCCACGCATAAATGCCAGCGGTGCAATTTGTATTACTCCTGTTTCCAGGTAATAGGCCAGTTTTTCAGGCGGAATCATTTCGCGCAAAGCGTCATATAGCGGCTGCATGTAGGGGTCCAGTTTTTCCTTTAAATCTCCCGGAAGGAAACCCAGGTTTTCACCGGCTTCAACTGCAGGGCGTGTTAAAATGATCTTCTTTACCTCTTTATTTTTTAGAGCACTTACCGCAAGGGCAACAGCCGTATAGGTTTTACCGGTACCGGCAGGCCCAATGGCAAAAAGCATATCATGATCCTTCATGCCGCGCACCATGCCGCGCTGGTTGAGGGTACGTGCTTTAATGGCCTGTCCGCTTACGCCATAAAGTATGGTGTTGTCGTCATTATCCTTATCCTCACTTTGCACCATTTCATCTTTAAGCAGGCGCTCAAGCTGGTTTATGCTAAGGGAGTTGTATCGGTTGAGGTGTTGAATAATCTCTTCAATCTTGTCCTCAAATTTTTCAATGGCATTAGGCTCACCATTAATTTTTAGGTTGTGTCCTCGCGCAGTAATCTTCAGCTCGGGGAAGCTGGATTTTATCTGGGTAAGAAATTTGTTATTACTACCGTAGATATCTCTGGGATCAACGTTTTCTAATACTATAGTTCTCTCGATCAAACTGTTGGTAAACTTATGTTTATGAGGCCTTAGGAGGCCTGAAAATAATACTACTTTTGGCTGGCAAATTAACAACAAAAACGGGCACTTGTTGTCCGTTTAAACGAAAGATTAGCAGCCCTATATGCCGGTAATTACACTTACATCTGATTATGGTCTTACCGATCACTACCTGCCAGCACTAAAGGGTGCGCTGCTTTCGCATGATGAGGAGGTAAAGCTGGTGGATGTAACCCATACTGTGGAGCCGGGTAATTTTTTTGAGGCAGCTTTTATCCTTCGCAACTGTTACCACAGTTTCCCTAAGGGTACGGTGCATCTTATAGCTTTTAGTGAGTTGGTGGCCAATGGCCGGTTACTGGCAGCAGAGTTGGACGGACATTTTTTTCTGTTGGCCGATAACGGTTTGTTACCTATGATTAATCCTGATGTAAAGATTAAAAAGGTAATTGCAATTGATTTGCGACAAGAACGTTCCCTTTTCCCGGCAAGGGATATATTGGCAAGGGCAGCTGTACATTTAACAAAAGGCGGTACGGTTGATGTGTTGGGACGAGCCATTGAAGATTATGAACAAAAGCAAATTGCCAGGCCACGTATCTTAAATGATAAGTCTGCTATAATTGGAAGTATAGTGTACATCGATAATTTTGGAAACCTGGTGAGTAATATTTCTCAAAAAACCTTTAAGGAGGTGGCGGGCGACCGTAGTTTTGAAATTATGTTGCCGCGCAATCAGCGGATAAAAAAGTTGAGCACAGGATATACGCCTGCGCAAGCTGGTAGTTTACTGGCGTTTTTTAATTCTCAGGGCTTGCTGGAAGTGGCACTGGCAGAAGCCAGAGGTAAGATTTTTAACGGTGCCAACAGCATGCTTGGGGTAGAAGTGCAAAACACAATAACCATTACATTTCAATGATTATAAGAATAGTGAAGATGACTTTTGACCCGGATCGGGTTCCTGATTTTTTAGAAAACTTCGAGAAAAACAAGGCTAAGATTCGCGGGTTTGAAGGTTGCCAACATTTGGAGTTGCTGCAGCAGGAAGATAAACCCAATGTGTACTTTACCTATAGCTGGTGGGATGAGCCACAGTCGCTGGAAAATTACCGACATTCGCAGCTTTTTAAAGGGGTTTGGACATTCACCAAAACCTTGTTTTCTGAAAAACCGGAGACATGGAGCCTCCAGCAAAAAGTTAAGCTTTAAGCCTATGAGAGCATTGATGCTCAAAGAAATTCGGAGCTTTTTAAACTCGGTAACCGGCTACATGGTTATTGTGGTGTATCTGCTCATCAATAGCCTAATGTTATGGCTTTTCCCCGGGGTATTTAATATTGTGGATGGCAGCTACGCCAGTATCGACAGCCTTTTTCTAATCTCCCCATGGGTATTTATGTTTTTAATACCGGCCATTACCATGCGCATGTTTGCGGATGAAAAAAAGGCGGGTACTATGGAGTTGTTACTTACCCGCCCACTTACAGATATGCAAATAGTTTGGAGCAAATTCACAGCGGGGTTTATCCTGGTGCTATTCTCTATTGTCCCAACCCTCATTTATTATGTATCCGTTTACCAACTTGGTGTACAGGTGGGTAATATTGATAGTGCCGGTACATTTGGTTCTTACATTGGCTTGCTCTTTTTAGGAGGCAGTTATGTGAGTATCGGTGTTTTTGCATCTTCCCTTACGGAGAATCAGATTGTGGCCTTCCTTATTTCTGTTCTGCTATGTTTAGTGATATATGCCGGGTTTGACCAATTGGCGGCCCTGGGCATTTTTGGAGGTGCGGAGTTGTTTATCCTTAGCTTAGGAATTAATGAGCACTATACCTCTATGAGCCGTGGAGTTATTGATAGCCGCGATGTGCTCTACTTTGTTAGCTTAATACTAATTTTTGCCCTGGCCACCCGCCTGGTAATTCAAAGCAGAAAGTGGTAATGAAGAATAAGCGCAGAGATATTACCCGATTTATATTGGTTATAGCCATTGTTATTCTGTTGAATATTATTGGCTCACTCCAGTTCTTTAGGCTCGACCTTACTTCTGATAATCGCTACAGTTTATCAGATGCCACCAAAGAGTTACTCAACAGCTTTGATGATGTGCTTTTGGTAAAGGTGTATTTGGAAGGAGAGTTTCCGGCAGACTTTCAGCGCCTGCAAAGCGAAACCCGCCAGATGTTGGACGAATTCAGGGCCTACAACAAAAACATTGAATACGAATTTGTGAACCCAAATGCCTCTGATGATGCCAAGGTAAATAGGGAGGTATTTCAGCAACTACAATACAAAGGGCTTAAGTATTATGAGCTTCAGGTAACTGAAAAGAGTGGAGATCGTGTACAGCGGGTATTCCCCGGAGCCATTATGAATTATGGTGAAAAGGAAACTGCGGTTCCCCTTTTGATTGATCAGATGGGTGCGAGGCCGGAGCAGCAAATAAATGCATCGGTTCAAAACCTGGAGTATGCACTGGCAAATGCCATTCGCGGATTAGTGCGTACTAACAAACCGCTAGTTGGCTTTTTGCAGGGTCATGGTGAGTTGGAGCCTAAGTTTGTGGCTGACTTTGCCCGCGGTCTTTCTGAGAATTACAATGTGGATAAATTTGATATCCGTAAGTATAAAACTGACAGTCTATCTGAAACGGTAAGTCTGGCCGATCAACAGAGTAGCATCAACAGGTTTGATGCGTTGATAATCGCCAAACCCCAAACAGGTTTTACTGATTTAGATAAATACCTACTTGATCAGTACATAATGACGGGGGGTAAGGTGATTTGGTTGATTGACGCCATCCATGCCAATATGGACAGCCTTAGTCAGGCCTCACAGTTTATCTCTTATCCAATTTTAGATAGGCTTAATATCTCTGATATGCTTTTCCGATATGGGGTGCGTATCAATACAGATATAGTGCAGGATAGGGTTTCAGCCGGGGTTTCTGATACCCGTAAAATTTATCCGTGGATTTACTTCCCTATGATTATGCCCCGCTCCGAAAATCCTATCACCAAGGATATAAGCGGTATTAAAGCGGAGTTTCCATCATCAGTTGATACTATTATTGCTGAAGGGGTAAAGAAGACCTTTTTGTTAAGAACCTCGCCTTACTCTAATGTAGTGGCTACACCACACATGGTGCGTTTGGCCAATTTGTATCAGCCACCATCTGATGATCGCTTTAAGGCTAAAAATGTTCCTATCGGGGTTTTGCTGGAAGGGGAGTTTGAATCGGTATTTAAAAACAGGCTTGTGCCCAAAGAGGGTTCGGGTGAACCTTTACAGTTTAGAGAAAAAAGCGCTCGCACACAAATGCTGGTGGTGGCAGATGGTGATATCGTAAAAAATCAATTGAACGTAATTAATCCCAATATCCCGAAAGGAACTCCATTGCCATTGGGTTTTGATCAGTTTACCCAAGCCCAATATGGTAATCGCGATTTTATGCTGAATGCAGTGGATTATATGATGGATGATAAGGGCTTGATAAGCATCCGCTCCAGAGAGCTTAAAATAAGATTGTTGGATGTAAATGCCCTTAAGGGGAATAAGTTATTCTG
>CAXBJE010000033.1:0-13562 GCA_963975525.1 uncultured Owenweeksia sp.
TACCAGTTCTGTAAATGCGCGCAGCCAACCAGGTCATCACCACAAAGGTTACCAACAAAATGGTCATGGATAGGGCCAACTGCCAGACCGGGACGTTGAACGGTACCCGTGCCATCATAACAATTGGCGAGGTAAAAGGGATCATGGAAAACCAAAATGCGATTGGTCCATCAGGGTTATCCAAAGCACGGATGAGTACAATGATTCCCGCGATAAGCGGTAATGAAATGGGGAGCATAAATTGTTGCGTATCCGATTCCTTATCTACAGCAGAACCTACTGCGGCAAACATGGCCGCATATAGCAGATATCCGAAAAGGAAGAAAAACAGGAAGCACCCAATGATGTAAGGGAAATTGATTGCTTCTATGGTATTGACAATCTTAAAAATCATGTCGTCATCCATATTTTGCACAGCGCCATTAGCTGCTACGCTTGCAGCATCCAGTTTATCTCCAAGTACAAAGGTGATGGCCAACATGTATATTCCGATACCGAAAACCACCCAAATAACAAACTGTAAAAGTGCAACACCAGCCAGGCCAAATATCTTTCCGGCCATTAGCTGGAAGGGTTTTACGGATGAAATCATAACCTCTACAATGCGGCTGGTTTTTTCTTCGATAACACCGCGCATCACTTGTGAGCCATAAATAAATACAAACAGGTAAATCATAAAACCTGCTATATAGCCGATTCCCATTTTTACAGGGGCAAGGCTTTCGGTTTCTTCACCAGCCTCCAGATTTATCGTTCTAAGATTTACCTTGGTTTTGGTACGAGCTAAAATGTCAGGGTCAACCCCCTGAGCTTTTAGTTTTTCGGCCTGAATGTACTTATCAAGCTGGTTTTGAACATAGCTTTCTACCCCAAGGCTAACATCACCTTTGCTGAATAAAATGCTGCCGTTGGTCAATATATCGGGGTCGTTATTACTGCTAAAGGGGATGTAGAGCAGGGCATAATCATCGCTGTTTTTAAAAAATGCCTTGGCCTTTTCCAGGTCAAACTCCTTAGGCGGAAGGTACCTGAACCTGATACTCTCCTTGCCTTTGTCAAAGTCCATAAGGCCCGGCTGATCCAAAATGGTAATCACCCTATCATCTTCTGGTAAAGTAGCCAGATAGGCAGGTAGAATGAACAGGGCAGAAGACAGTATGGGGCCAAGTATCGTCATGATGATGAAGCTCCGTTTCCTCACCCTGGTGCTAAATTCGCGCTTAAGTATGAGCCATATTTTATCCATCAGCTTTGTACTTTTTGAATGAAAATATCATTTAAGCTCGGCAACTCTTCCTTAAAGGAAATCAACCTTCCATACTGCATCAATTCTTTGGCAATGGCGTTACCATCTTCGGTGTTTGATTGCAGCCGAAGTGAAATTTGCCCATCATCGGTGGTTGACTGTAAAATTTGAGCAGAAGCCAGCGACTGCAATTCCTGCGGCCCATAAAGCTCCGCTTCATAAATGTTGGATTTATACTCGGCCTTCACATCTTTAAGTTTACCACCCAGAATCTTTCTGCCTTTGTTGATGAGGGCTATCTCGTCACAAATTTCTTCAACCGATTCCATGCGGTGGGTGGAAAAGATGATTGTGGCTCCTTCATCGCGCAATCTCCTAATCTCACTTTTAATAAGGTTAGTGTTGATAGGGTCAAATCCTGTAAAGGGTTCATCAAATATCAATAGCTGCGGCTTGTGTATTACAGTAGCAATAAATTGAATCTTCTGCGCCATGCCCTTACTCAACTCCTCAATGTTTTTATCCCACCATGTGGTGGCTTCAAAACGAGTAAGCCAATCCTTAATGCGAGATTTGGCATCTTCCTTACTCAGCCCTTTAAGGCGGGCCAGGTAAATAAGTTGTTCGCCCACTTTCATTTTGGGGTATAGCCCACGCTCTTCCGGCAGATAACCAATACGCCCAATGTGGCTCTCGGTAAGCCTTTCGCCATTGAATAATATCTCGCCTTTATCAGGTCCGGTAATTTGGTTGATGATTCGGATTAATGAAGTTTTACCAGCACCATTAGGGCCAAGCAAGCCAAAAGTGCTGCCTTGCTGTACCTCAATTGACACATTATCAAGTGCCGTGTGGCCACTATAAAACTTTGAAACTTCCTTTACGGAAAGAATTCCCATACCTAAAGGGTTTTAACGGGGTGAAAATAAGAAAGGGCGCGTTAAATATGGGGTTAGGAGAGGAATATGTTTGATAGGTATAAATACCATCTTATTATACGAAGAAATTTTTCTTTTTTGTACTTAGCTTATATAGCTTATCATTTCAATTCCAGCAACCCGACCATCTTTAAGGATATCTAAAACAATATCACCTTCTTCCTCATGTTCTAAAACAATGCTCTCCTCAATTTGGCATTCTGAGAGAGGTTGGTTTACCCTTTCCGAACTATTAATAGGAATATAGGCACGCTTTAACCATTTGCACGGTGCTTGATTTTCTAAGTGATTGATAGTGGCAGTGCGTTCAGGTTCTTGTTGCTTTAAAAGCTCAATTATGGTTTCGATATGTAAGTAGCTAGATTTCATTTACTCTGCTTCCTAAGATGAAAACCATATACAACGCTAAAAATGGTGTAGAGAGCCAAAGCCAAAATAAAACCGTTTATGGGTAGTTCATTACCGGTAATAATGTGATGGATTTCGGAAATCATACCGATAACTATGATGCTTATTAAGAGCCTTACCCACCATTTTCTTATTACTTCCATTGGTAAATTTTATTATTGAAGGTTTCGAAGTGATAGTAGAGGCTACTTGCCCCAAGGACGTGATTACATTTAAGCCGTCACTCAATTGTGATCGTCAATTTGGTGATTAATATGTTGTTATTAGGACTCGCTCCATTAGACCCTCTTGCTGATCTTAGTTCAACATAATCGCTTCCAGTGTAAGTAGAGTCGGCTTTATATGTATAAGTTACTTCTCCCGAATTTATATCTCGATTTAGTTCGCTTGTTTGAAAATGTGCTGCCTGTAGTTGAATCGATGCTCCCTCCTCATCTCCAAAGGAGCCCAAACTATAATGGAGGGTATCACTTTGTGAAACTGTAAAGACTTCCCGTCTTTCCTCAACACTCTCCGTACCTTTGGTACAGGCGAAACAAAGCAGTGAGGCCAGAGCGAAAGCAAGTGTTTTCAATTTACCAAAAGTCATTTCCTTAAATGTATTGAATACGAATAGAAACTACCGTTTTTTCCATTTTGTTGTCGTGAGTTTTGAGAACAACATAGTACCACATATTTCTTTCAACATCCACTGTAAAGATTTCACCTTTGGCCCTGTTCCATACAGCGCTGTCAAATTCCTCCACCATCCGCCCCTTCGGAAACCATTGCAAATCTCCGGTTTTGTTCCCATCGGTGTGGTACTGAGCGGCTAAAGATTCAAACGATTCACCAGCCTCGTATTTACTTAATATCACCTTTCTGATGGAATCGATTTTTGCTCGTGAATACTCTCTCCCGCTGAAAACAATGTACTTGACCTTACATAGTTCAGTGCTGTCCATTTTCATCACTTTCATTGCAAAAGTTGGTGTATTGCTATGCCATTGTTTCCTTAATATGTCTCCTTTTTTCGCTTTCACGATTTCAGGGAAATCGCTGCTGTCTGAAAGAATTGTTTTGTCAACGGTAATATTCCAATCAGGATATTTTCCCTTAAGCGTTTCAAACTCTTCCAGGCTATTGACCTTCTTTAAGACTTTGGTAGCCTGTTTTAAGGTTTGACCAGAGGCACCTATTATGATGAAGGAAAATAGAAGGGCTACAATATGCTTTATCATAGATTATTAATTGGGCCGCACAACAACGGAGATAGTTGTTACGCTAAAAACTTACTATTTAACTTCCGATTCAATAATTTCATAATAGTCATCATCTCCTTGCTGTTCTTGTGAGTCTATGTAAGCATATTCGTCAATCATTTTTGATAAACTCGATTTGAGCAAGTTAATCGAGGTTTTATCCAAAACATAATAATTAGAAGCGTTCATGTAATAATACTCCCGTACAGTGAGTATTTCTCCATCGTTTGCCAAGAAAATTTCAAGTGTAGGATAAATGTCTTTAAGCTTTCTGGTATCAATTGTTAGAAAGAGCACCTGCATTGCTAATTTGTAGTTTATATCTGGTGTTTTCTCAACATATTGGCTATCAACACTGGCTGATTTTAGGAGATTGAGAATTTCAGCTAGGTTAACTTTTAATTTCTCCTCTATATGTTCATCTATCACTTGGTTGAAAGAGTTTACTTGAGTTGGATTCTTTTTGTGATATAGTCTAACTTCCTTAATAGAGTCAAGAGTATATTTAAATGTGTCACGAAGTATAGGTCTGACTATGGACTCTGCATTTGGAATAATAAGTGTGTTCTTTGAACCATTTTCACCTTGGCCAAAACTGTGGAAGGAAAAGGCCAACGAGAAAAAGATAAAGAGCGAAAAGCTGCCCGACTTGGATTTCATACCAGTAGTTAAAATTTTTATAAGTAAGGTTCTAGTAGCAATTATAGTCCTTTCCTTTCAAACATGATTATGGTTTAAAACAAAAAAATCCCTGCCTTCTTACGAAAACAGGGACTCTAATTCCTAAATCTGTAAAATGCTTAGCTAAACATTTCCTTCACCTTGTCAAAAAAGGATTTATCACCTTTTGTGGGTTTGGGAGAAAAGTCGGGGTCATTCAACATGCTTTCAAAGGCCTTTTTATGCTCGGCTGAAATATGTTGTGGTGTCCAAACATTTACATGGATTAGCAAGTCGCCAGTACCATAGCCCTCTACACTTGGTAAACCTTTGTTGCGCAATCTCAATATTTTACCAGATTGGGTTCCGGCATCCAGCTTTATACGTGCTTTACCGCTTACGGTAGGCACTTCGGCTTTGGTTCCTAATACGGCTTCTGGCAAACTGATGTACAACTCATAGTGCAGGTTGTTGCCATCGCGCTCCAGCTCTTCGTGCTTTTCTTCTTCAATAACTACAATAAGGTCGCCATTTACCCCATCCAGAGGGCCGGCATTACCTTTTCCGGTAACCTTAAGCTGCATACCATCAACCACACCGGCAGGAATTTTTACAGATACTGTTTCCTCCTTGCGAAGCATACCGTATTCATCCGTTCCACTTGGTCTTTTATCAATGGTTTGGCCAAGGCCATTACAGGTAGGGCAGGTAGCACTGGTTTGCATTTGGCCCAATATGGTGTTGGTTACGCGGTAGGTTTGTCCGCTACCTTTACAGGTAGGGCAACTCTTAAAGCTGATACCATCTGCAGGAACCTGACGCTTAATACGCAGTTTCTTTTCCACACCGTTGGCAATATCTTCCAGCGAAAGCTTAACCCGCACACGCAGGTTGCTGCCTTTAAAAACCCTGCGGCCACTACTGCGGCCACCACCGCCACCAAATCCTCCAAAGCCACCGCCCCCGCGGCCACCAAAAGCTCCGCCAAAAATATCTCCAAACTGATCGAAGATATCTTCCATGTTCATGCCGCCACCGCTAAAGCCACCGCCAGCAGCTCCGCCCATGCCGGCATGGCCAAATTGGTCGTAGCGCTGTTTCTTTTCAGGATTGCTTAGTATTTCATAAGCCTCTGCAGCCTCTTTAAACTTGGCCTCGGCACCTTTGTCATCCGGGTTTTTATCAGGATGGTATTTAATGGCCATTTTGCGGTAAGCCTTCTTTATCTCTTCCGCTGTAGCGCCTTTGCTTAGGCCTAATATTTCGTAAAAATCTCTTTTTGCCATGTTTTGGATCTTACCCTTTTCTTAGGGAGGTTATCAGTTATGTTGTACCAGGGCAGAACTATTGGCCTACTACAACTTTGGCGTATCTCAGTATTTTGCTGCCAAGCAAATATCCGCGCTCTATTTCATCCACCACTTTGCCCTTTAGTTTTTTCTCAGGAGCGGGGATTTGGGTTATTGCTTCCATCTGCTCTGGGTCAAAGGTTTGGCCGATAGTATTATCCATTGGCTTCAGGCCTTTGTTTTTTAAAGTGTTCTCCAGCTTATTGTGGATAAGCTTCATGCCTTCGGTAGCCTTGTCATCTTGCTCGGCCTTAATGGCACGTGTAAAATCATCCAGTATGGGCAAAAGGGCAGTCATTAATTCCTGATTGGCGGTACTAAACAGCTCTATACGCTCTTTGTTGGTGCGCTTTCTGAAGTTTTCAAACTCTGCATAAAGCCTTAGGTTTTGATCTTTAGCCTCTTCAAGAGATTTTTTTAAAACCTCCATCTCATCCACTTCGGGAGCTTCTTCCGGAGCTTCATTTGCGGCTTCTGCTGCAGTTGCTTCCTGTTCTTGCGTTTCCTGCATTGTATCTGTAGTTTCCTGATCTTTTATTTCCTCTCTCTCGCTCATTTTTCGCGTAAATTTTTCAACTCTCCCATTTGTCAAAAATGCTGCCACTGGTTTTCTGGTGTCACTATGGCATAAAAAAACACCGACCTGAGTCAGGCCGGTGTTGAAATGTCATTTTGAGTGGAAATTAGCGAATCTTTTTTTCGAGTGCTGCCTGCACCTGACTTACTGACAAGCCCTTGGCTATAATAACCCCTTTTTCATCTAGAAGAAAAAATGCGGGAATTGAGTTTACATTATAGGTTTGGGCTGGTGCCGACTTCCAAAATTGTAGGTCGCTCACATGATTCTTCCAAACCAAGCCTTCGTTTTTGATTCCTTTTTTCCAGTCGTCCTCATTCTTATCTAATGAAACACTGAAGATGTCAAAGGTGGCATCGTTCTGAAATCTGGCAGTTTTATACTTCTGATAAAGACGAACCACGTTCGGGTTTTCTCTTTTAGAGCCTTCTGCAAAGCTGCCCCAAAAGTGTACCAGTACTATTTTACCCTGAAGGTCAGAAAGACTGATGGTGGTGCCTGCCGGGTTTTTATAGGATAAGTCCGGAGCCTTATCACCAATCTTAAGGATGTTTCCCTGTTCCTCTAATCCGTTTGCTGCGTTATTACTGGTAAATCCAGCAATAGAAAAAGCAAGGATTGCTAAGCTAAGGGCTACTGCTGCGGGTTTAATGTGGGTAAACATGGTATACGTTTTTAACGAAACCCTATTTTACAAGTTTAGAAAGCGTACTCTCTAATTGGGCTCCACGTAAGTTCTTTGCTATAATGATGCCATCACCATCTATAAGCACATTAGCAGGGATGCCACGCACGCCAAAAGTAGCGGCAGGTTCCGATCCCCAACCTTTAAGATCGCTCACATGACTCTCCCAAATCAAACCATCCTGAGCAATGGCCTGAGTCCATGCGGCAGCACTTTTATCAAGGGAAACCCCATAAATTTCAAAACCTTTTCCGTTTTTGAATTTTTTCTTGTTATAGTTTTTGTAGGCGGCTACTACCGCTGGGTTTTCCATTCGGCAAGGCTTACACCAACTTGCCCAAAAGTCAATCAGTACAACCTTCCCTTTAAGGTCAGATAGCTTAATTACTTTTCCATCAGGACTATTATAGGCAAGTTCAGGGGCGGCATCACCAATGTTATAGGTTTTTTGCTGCTCATCATAGTTGCCTGGGTGAGTTGTCCAATCTTCAATAAAGCCTAAAGCAAAAAAGCTAATTGCTGCCAAAAGGATAATAGATGTCGGTTTTTTGAAAAATTTCATGCTAATACTTTTTTGTTTCTCTAAAGAGGTATCATTTAAAATGAGGATTTTACACTTTCATATTTTCGATTTTGCCTCTTTTTTGATTCTTTAAATTTAGTTTAATCGGACAATTTTCGCACCAATTGCGCGAAGTCTTTCATCAATATTTTCGTAACCTCTATCAATCTGCTCTATGTTGTGGATGGTGCTAACGCCATCGGCACTAAGGGCAGCAATCAATAGAGAGATACCAGCTCTGATGTCTGGACTTGTCATTGTGGTGGCTCTCAATGCGGTTTGTTTATCCAAACCTACAATAGTTGCTCGGTGTGGGTCGCAAAGAATTATTTGAGCGCCCATATCAATTAGTTTGTCAACAAAGAACAGGCGACTTTCAAACATCTTTTGATGTACCAGTACAGTTCCCTTGGCCTGAGTGGCCACTACCAAAATGATGCTCAGCAAATCTGGTGTAAAGCCAGGCCACGGAGCGTCAGATACAGTAAGGATGGAGCCATCAATATAATTGGTGATTTCGTAATGATCTTGTGATGGAATATGTAGGTCATCGCCTTTAAGTTCCATTTTGATTCCCATCTTTTCAAACACTGAAGGAATCACGCCCAGGCTAGGGTAGCTCACATTTTTTATGGTGATTTCAGACCCTGTCATGGCGGCAAGACCAATCCACGAGCCTATTTCAATCATATCGGGTAATACGCGATGCTCGCAACCTCCAAGCTCTTCAACGCCTTCAATAGTAAGTAGGTTAGAGCTTATGCCAGTGATTTTGGCACCCATGCTATTTAGCATTTTACAAAGCTGCTGGATGTACGGTTCGCAAGCTGCATTGTAAATGGTGGTTGTTCCTTTGGCGAGGGCAGCAGCCATTAAAATGTTGGCTGTTCCGGTTACCGAGGCTTCATCCAGCAACATGTCGGTTCCGGTCAATTCACCTTCTACACCATAAAATGATTCATCCGCATTATAGCGGAATTTGGCGCCTAGCTTTTGGAAGCCCAAAAAGTGAGTGTCCAATCTGCGTCTGCCAATTTTGTCTCCTCCTGGTTTTGGTATGTATCCTTTGCCGAAGCGAGCTAATAATGGCCCAACAATCATTATAGATCCTCTAAGCGCCCCACCTCTTTCCTTAAATTCAGGAGATTCGAGGTACCTCAGATTAAGGTCATCCGCTTTAAAGCTGAATGTACCTGGGCCCTGGCGCTGGATGCTAACACCCAAGTCGGCCAAAATGTCTATCAATTTGTTTACATCAACAATATCAGGTACGTTGCTGATGGTAACTTTTTCTGAAGTGAGGAGTGTGGCACAAATGATTTGTAATGCCTCGTTTTTTGCGCCCTGAGGAGTTAATTCACCTTTCAGTTTAATACCTCCTGTAATTTGGAAAGTTCCCAAGATCTAATGTTGTTTTTGGATTACTTTTTATAATTCTTGCGTCTGCGGTTGTTGCCCTTGCCTTTGTTTTGATGTTGGTTTTGGCGTTTTGGAGCATTCTTTACCAAGTCATGCTTGGCCATCAAATTCATGTCATCCAAAATGAGTTGGCCATCAGCAAGGTCATTCATTTCTTTTAAGATCACCGCATCATAGTGGCGGTACTTACGGTTGTTTTTTGGATAAGGCACCAATTCTGGCTTTTCCTTAAAACTTTCTTCTGAAGGTTTTGGGTATGGAGATTCCACATCCAGCTTAAACTCAGACATGATAAAAAGGTGATCCCAAAGTTTATGTCTGAAATCCGGCACATCACGTACCTGAGGATTTAGGTTTCCGATAATCTCAATTAGGTTTTGCGCTTGTCTGTTGCGCTCTTCGTCATTCTCAATACTGAGCAGGTGGTGAACCATCTTCTGCACATTACGGCCGTACTCAGGAATGATAAGTCCTGGTTGGCTGGTATTGTATTCCATGTCTATTATATCCACAATCTTAATTTTATTATTGGGTGGTTAGTACAGAGTATTTAGTAGTAGACTTCAGATTTTCAAGGAAAAGGCTTGGGTGCAGCTATCTAAATACTAACATATAACTACTAAAGTCTAAGTAATAACCTTTTCAAGTTTGGCAAATTTGAGTAATAATTTCTTTTCACCAACATTATCAAACTGTATAATGGCCTTTTTGTTGGGCCCGGCACCTTCTAATTCCTTAATGGTACCCATCCCAAAACGCTGATGTTTTACTCTGTCACCAAGGCTTACATCTGTTAATTCTTCAAAATTTCCGCTATGGTTTCCTTCTGCTGAAGCCGGCATTCTGCGAAGGTTTTTGCGCATGGGCATCGTGTTCTGTGGTTCTCTGCGGGGGCTGTTGCCAGCTGGTCGGCTAGTATGCGAAGGAGTGCGCTGCTTGGGAGCATCATCATCCATATCTCCGTAAGGGCCTGCAAAAGGAGTAAACTCTGGAACCTGAATATCCAAAAACTCATCATCTATTTCCTCCAAAAATCGGCTGGGCTCACAATCTATAAGTTTACCCCAGCGATATCGCATTTGCGTGTACGTTAATATGGCCTCTTTCTCGGCACGGGTTAGTGCTACGTAAAATAGCCTGCGCTCTTCTTCCAAATCTGCACGGCTACTCATGGCCATCATGCTGGGGAAAAGGCTTTCTTCCATACCAACAATAAACACCATGGGGAATTCCAAACCCTTGGCCAGGTGAATGGTCATCAGGCTCACCTTATTATTGTCATCATCTTTACTATTGTCCAAGTCGGTTATAAGCGCCACATCTTCCATAAAGCCTGATAGCGTGGGGTTGCCTTCTTCAATTTCCTTTTGGCCATCTGCATACTCTTTTACCGAGTTCATCAGCTCCTCAATGTTTTCCTTACGGCTGATGCCCTCCGGAGTCTTGTCTTCATTTAACTCGCGCATCAGTCCGCTGGTTTTGGCAATATGGGCGGCAACCTCAAAGGCGTCTCCCTGCTCTGCCAAAATCCTGTAACTCTCTACCTTGGTTACAAAGTCCTGAATTTTTTGTGTTGTCGGTCTGTTTATCTGTACGCTCTGTAAATTAAGTGGGTTGCTGCATACGCCCCAAATACTAAGTCCTTGCGCGTTGGCAGCTACAGTAAGTCTTTCAATAGTGGTGTCACCAATTCCCCTTTTCGGGAAGTTGATTACGCGCCTAAAGGCTTCCTCATCATTTTGATTGATGCACAAACGGAAGTAGGCGAGGAGGTCTTTTACTTCCTTACGTTGGTAAAAGGAGAGCCCGCCATAAATACGGTACGGAATGTTTTTTCTGCGCAGGGCATCTTCCATAGCCCTTGATTGGGCATTGGTTCTGTAAAGGATGGCAAAATCACTGAAAGGCACATGGTCCTTCATGTTTTTTTCAAAAATGGTGCGGGCCACAAAGCTGCCCTCATCATTATCGCTTACCGTTTTGTGTACCACAATCTTTTCTCCGGGTACATTGTCCGTCCAAACGTCCTTTTGTAGTTGCTCCTTATTTTTGGCGATAAGGCTATTGGCAGCGCCCACTATAGTTTTGGTGCTTCTGTAATTCTGCTCCAGCTTAAACACCTTTACATCCTCATAGTCTCTTTGGTAATTTAATATGTTGCGGATATTGGCTCCACGGAAGGCATAAATGGATTGGGCATCATCGCCCACCACACATATATTTCCAAATTTATTGGCCAATGATTTTACAATGAGGTACTGGGCGTGGTTTGTATCCTGGTACTCATCCACCATTATATACCTAAAGCGGTCCTGGTATTTGCCCAGCACTTCAGGAAACTTTCTTAGTAATATAAAGGTGTAGAAAAGCAGGTCGTCAAAATCCATGGCGCCTGAGCGGAAACACCTTTCTGCGTAAGCACGATAGATATCGCCCATTTGAGGCATGCGGGCTGCCGAGTCTTGTTCCTGTAAATCAGGGCTGCGTAAATATTCCTTTGGGGTGATCAGGGCATTCTTTAAGGCTGAAATTCTACGGGCCACACTTTTGGGTTTGTAGATTTCCTTATCAAGGCTTTGCTCCTTAATAACATTGGCCATCACTTTACGGCTGTCCTCGGCATCATAAATGGTAAAGTTGGAAGGAAAGCCCAGGCGGTCGGCCTCTATCCTTAATATTTTAGCAAATACCGAGTGGAAGGTTCCCATCCAAAGATTTTTTGCCTCAGAGGGGCCAACAATTTTTCCAATCCGCTCTTTCATTTCGCGGGCGGCCTTGTTGGTGAAGGTTAGTGATAGTATGTTGAAGGGGTCTACGCCCTTTTCGGCCATCAGGTAGGCAATCCTATAAGTAAGCACCCTGGTTTTACCAGATCCGGCACCAGCAATAATCATTACGGGGCCATCGGTAGCCTTAACCGCCTCTTGTTGAGAGGGGTTGAGTTGTTTCAGATAATCATTCATGCATTTTCTCTACGGATGGGCAAAGTACTTATATATATAGGTATGGGGCAAATGGAGTTATGGACAATGTTTTAACAGAATTAGGATCAACGGTTGATGCTTCTGAAGTATTTATGATCATCGCTGGTAGGGTTGGGTAAAAATCACCTTAGTAACCCTAAGAAAAAACAAATAATATGGGTAAAAATTTATGTTGGGCAATTACCGCCTAAATCAGGTTGGTTCTAAGTTTAGAGGATATGAAAGCTCCTTTGGAAATCACCCAAAAGCATTGTTAAATAAAAAAACTCAAAACATTTTTTTGCAACCTATTGCCACATTACCAAAAGGTTTTACATTTGCAGTCCCCTAAAAATAGGGTACCTGTTGATTTTTAACAGCTTATATATAAAGGTATATGCCAACGATACAGCAATTAGTACGAAAAGGACGCGAAACACTCACTAAAAAGAGTAAGTCAGCGGCCCTTCAATCTTCACCACAGCGCAGGGGAGTTTGTACTCGTGTGTACACAACTACTCCTAAAAAACCAAACTCAGCTATGCGTAAAGTAGCAAGGGTAAGGTTGACCAATGGAAATGAGGTGAACGCATACATCCCGGGAGAGGGTCATAATCTACAAGAGCACAGCATCGTTTTGGTGCGTGGTGGTAGAGTGAAAGATCTTCCAGGTGTACGTTACCACATAGTTCGTGGTGCGCTTGATACTGCCGGTGTTACCGGTCGTACTCAACGTAGAAGTAAGTACGGTGCTAAGAGACCAAAGGATAAGAAATAATTCTCTATTTAGAATAAGATGAGAAAGACCAGAGCTAAGAAAAGACCATTGTTGCCAGATCCTCAGTATAATGATCAACTGGTAACGCGCTTCGTAAACATGATGATGCTTGATGGCAAGAAGAGTACTGCATACCGTATTTTTTACGATGCTATAGATGCTGTATCTGAAAAAACTCAGGAAGGAAACGGATTGGAGTTGTGGAAGGAAGCCCTTAACAATGTGATGCCTCACGTAGAAGTACGTAGCCGCAGAGTTGGTGGTGCAACTTTTCAAATCCCAATGCAAATTCGTCCAGACCGTAAAGTATCTATCGCCATGAAGTGGTTGATTAGCTACTCTCGTAAGCGTAACGAAAAATCAATGGCTGGTAAACTAGCTGCTGAAATTCTTGCTGCTTCTAAGGAAGAAGGTGCTGCTGTAAAGAAAAGAATGGACACTCATAAAATGGCTGAGGCTAATAAGGCTTTTGCTCATTTTGGAAGGTTTAAATAATAAAAGACAAGACCCACACTGAGTCATGGCAAAAAGAAATCTTAAATACACAAGGAACATTGGAATTGCTGCGCATATTGATGCCGGTAAAACCACTACCACTGAGCGTATCCTTTATTACGGTGGTGTAAGTCACAAAATTGGTGAGGTGCACGATGGTGCTGCTACCATGGACTGGATGGAGCAGGAGCAGGAGCGTGGTATTACCATTACTTCTGCAGCTACTACCCTAAAGTGGCCA
>CAXBJE010000034.1:0-13533 GCA_963975525.1 uncultured Owenweeksia sp.
GTAAGCCAAAGACCATCAGAAATAAATTCTACAATTCTTTCTCAATGCGGTACTTTCTTCGCTTTAAGACTTTCAAACTCTACTGACAGAAGTCATATTACTAGTGCTGTTTCTGATAACCTTGAAGGTCTTACGAGTATGTTGCCCATTTTAAAAACAGGCGAAGCAATAATTTTAGGTGAATCAGTTAAACTTCCAATGAGGACACTTATTAAGGCCCCTTCAAAGGACAGACGCCCAGACAGCCAAGACCCAATTGTTTTTGATGAAGTTGAATCAAAAGATTCACTTCGCCCAGGCGGGTGGGGTAATAAAATGGAAGAAAATCCAAATTATGAAGAGTTTATTGAAACTTGGAGAGCTCAAAACCCTAAAATTGAACGTATAATTAAATAATTATTAAAATGGAAAGAAAACCTGTAACGTCTTCAAATCTAGCTTCAATTGGCTATGATGAAACGTCCTCAACTTTGGAAATTGAATTTTTGAACAATTCAATCTACCAGTATTTTGATGTGCCACAACATATTCATCAAGCATTGATGCAAGCTGAATCTCAAGGACAATATCTGGCACAGAATATAAAAGGAGTTTATCGATATTCAAAGGTTTGATCATGCTGAAGATAAGCCTATAGCGCGTCTCCTGTCCTATGGTTAAAACTAGCCTTTGCGGCACATTTAAAACAAGACCAACATGAACGAAATTATTTGTCCTCATTGCAATAAAGCTTTTAAAGTAGATGAAGCTGGATACGCTGATATCCTAAAGCAAGTGCGTGATCATCAGTTTGAAGAAGAACTAAATACCCGGTTAGAACTTGCCGAAAAGGATAAGGAGAATGCCGTGAAACTTGCTGAAGCCAATCTGAAAAATGCATTGCAAGCGGATTTGACTAAAAAGGACAATGAGCTAATTGAACTTAGGGCAAGAAACGAACGCCAGTTGGCTGAACTTTTGGCTAAGAAAGAATCGGAGATTTCTGAGATGAAGTCTAAAATTGAAAATGCTGAAATACAAAAGCAACTGGCTATTAGCGAGGCTTTGAAGGCTACCGAAAAGCAACGTGATGAGTTAGCTAATGAGCTAAAAAATAAAGAGACTGAAAAGCTGCTTCTTGAAAAATCCTTAATTGAACGCTTTTCTGGTGAACTAAAAACAAAGGACGACATAATCAAACTGAAAGATGATGAGATAGCTTTTCGTAAGGACATGAAACAGAAGCTTTCAACCAAAATGGTTGGTGAAACGCTGGAACAGCATTGTGAAATTGAATTCAACAAGATACGTGCAACAGCTTTTCAGAAGGCCTATTTTGAGAAGGACAACGACTCACGCTCTGGCAGCAAGGGTGATTACATCTACAAGGAGTTTGACGAAGCGGGAAATGAAATCATTTCAATAATGTTTGAGATGAAGAATGAAGGTGATGAGACGGCTACCAAAAAGAAAAACGAAGACTTTTTTAAGGAGCTTGACAAGGATAGAAACGAAAAGAAATGTGAATACGCTGTTTTAGTTTCTCTTTTGGAAATTGACAATGAGTTTTACAATCAAGGGATTGTGGATGTTTCTCACAAGTATGAAAAAATGTATGTGGTTCGTCCGCAGTTCTTCATTCCTATCATTACCCTTCTTAGAAATGCAGCAATGAACTCGATGCAGTATAAAGCTGAGTTAAGTTTAATACGAAGTCAGAATGTAGACATTACCAATTTTGAGGAAAAGATAAACACCTTTAAAGAGGGCTTTGCAAGAAACTATGATTTGGCAAGCCGTAAGTTTAAGACTGCTATTGACGAAATCGACAAAACAATCATTCATCTTCAGAAAACCAAGGATGCCCTCCTATCTTCTGAAAACAACCTACGATTAGCGAATAATAAAGCAGATGATTTGACTATTAAGAAGCTTACGCATGGGAATCCTACTATGAAGGCGAAGTTTGACGAGCTCAATGGAGGGGAATAAAATACCTGCTCCATTCATCCTCCACCGCACGCTTCCAGGTTACAGCGCGTTTCCTAACGCGTGGCTACAAACAAATCAACCCATGACTCAAACCCAACTCATACTCCTAAACTTTACTGAAATCCGCAGGCGCAGCACACTTTTGTGGAAAGCCCTTCCTGAAGAATTCTATGGCTGGAAACCGGACAACTCAGCAATGACTGCTCTCGAAATGATAAGGCACGTATTGCAAGCCGATTATGGCTGGAATAGGATTATAAGCCGGGCCGACATGAGCCAATACAAAACGCCCTGGCAAGGCAGGCCCCTCATCAGTGTTGCCGATGAGCTTGAATTTGCCAAGCCTTACCGGGAGGAGTTTTTAAACACCATAAAGCAGTTTAGCGATCATGAATTGGCAAATACTGAAATCATTCACCCAGGAAATGGGGAAAAGAAAATGCTCGGTCAGTACTTACTGCGCATCGGCTATCATGAGTCTGTTCATGCCGGCCAGTTTTTGTCCTATTTAAGAGCTATGGATGTAGAGCGTCCTAAGATTTGGGATTAAAGACTTAAATATCAACTCTCCTCAACGCTATATCTAAACACCATACTCTTATTATACCGTACAGGCATTCCCTTTTCATTTAAGGGCACTCGCCATTGATGATGCTCTTTAAAATACTGTTCAATCTCACGATCAATCTGCTCAGCTACGGAGCGTAATATTTTCACTTCAGAAATGCGGCCATCCTTCTCAAACAGCAATCTGTAATATGTGTTCCCCTGTATTCCTGAGTTACTCAATTCAGGATGTTTCTCCCTCACTCTTTTCTGCAGGGTTTTCATTATTTCAAGTAACGTACTATCAGAAATAGGATCGGAATTAACAAAGGTGTAAACCCGATCTTCCACCACACTGGGAACTACTAATTCCTCAGCAGGTTGCACCACCTCAGTAAACAGTGGCTTTAAGCTTTGGTAGTCTTCTGCATTTGATTTTAAAGGATGATAAAAACCAACATACTGCAAATAACATAGTGCTGACAGCTTGCTGTCCTGCCAGTTTTCAGCGTTTAAACGTGGGCTTAGCTTACCTTCCTTATTTAAAGAAAAATGGCTGAAATAGTCTTGCAGATCACGCTTCCAGACATTAATAGATTCAGTGTATTCATAGCCTTCTTCAAAAAACTGCACGGTCGCTTTACCATCATTCAAAAAGGCAATCTCACCACAGGTAAGATACCATTGATTATGCTCAAAGCTTAAAAAGGCCAGCGCCTCCCTGTGTTCCTCCGCATACTCTTTAGGAAAAGGAGCCGGACAAATGACATTAAAATCATATCGAACCTTGAGATAATCTCCCTGTTTTATGCCACTTCCAGAGTTGCGTAAAATGTCTAAAACCTGAACCCGGATAAGCTGATCACTATGGGAAGTGATTTTCACCTGAGCAATAAGGTTAGTTCTGAGCAGCAAATCCTGCATTTTGCATGAAGCTTCATCAGCAAATACAACATGGCTCAGTAAAAGCAGCATTGCAGTGTACAGCCTTTTCATGAATTGCATTTCTTAAAGGTTTCCCAATCGTTATGCTTCCTTATCCTGAAGGACTCCGCATTCCTCCGCTTCATAAAAAATGGATAGGCTAACGTTTGTGCTTTTATGGATGCCGGTTTATTTCGAAAACCAGAATTCATAATGACATAGTTTATTGAAGTAGTGTCGCCTTCTATTTCCCATGAAAATGGATAATACAAGGCTGAGTTGGTTTCAAAAGTGCCCGACCATATTTTCAATGTTTTACCTGTGTCCAGCTTTACAGATGCTCGTCCAAAAGCATCGCTTTCTCCTCTTTCCACTATTTCTTCGCCCATAAACACTTGATAGCTAAAAGGACTTGGATTAAGATTATCCCATGGATTCAGCACCGTAATAGTTGAGATACTATCTGCACTTTCTTCGCGAATAAGTTCCGGAGCTATTACCCATTCGGGCACATCTACAAACTTAAATACTATGGAGTCTGATTTAAACGAGTACTCCCCAATTCCAATGTAATTACCGGTATCATCCCAAGCCTCATAGCGGAAAGTGCCGTCATCCTTAAACCAATATCGCTCATCCGAATCTCCAATCCCCGTAAAGTGCATTGTATAACACCCTGATAACTGCTGTGCGTAGCCCGAATAGGTAAAAATTAGAATAAGGATACCAAATACGAAGTTTTTCAATTGTTGAATCTTGATCTATTGCTGAACAGCTTACACTAAAACTTTGCCAGCTTTAATCTTCAAAGAAAATGAATTCAGCCAAAGCTTGAAAACAAATGTAGCCTAGCAAAATGAAGTGGAAAATCTAACCTCTAACTTTACTGCTTCAAAACAGTCTTCAGTTGAAATCAGCAACATGCACATTGATAAAGTTTTAGCAACCATAGGAGAAGCCTACTCCCCGCTATCTGTAGAATGCCAGGAGGAATTGATGGCTCATTCAATCCTAAAGACCCTTAAAAAAGGAGAAGTTGTGGCCCGTGAAGGGCAATATTCTAAAAAGGCATACCTGATAATAGAGGGCTGTGCACGGGCATACTACCTAAAGGACGGCAAAGACATTTCGGACTGGTTCACCTTTGAAAATCAGTTTGCAGCTGCAATAGTCAGCTTTTTTAGTGAAAAGCCCAGTCCTCATTACGTTGAGTTTGTGGAAGATTCTGTGGCGTATGAATTTTCAAAAGACACTGTGGATCACCTTTCAGCAAAGTACCATGACTTTGAGCGTTTCATTAGTAAAGTAGTTACGGAAACCATGCTGGGTTTGTGCCAAAGGTTAAACTCTATTCAGTTTAATAAGGCGGAAGACCGCTACAAGCACCTGTTAACAATCTATCCGGATATAACAAACCGAATCCCCCTCACCCACATTGCCTCCTACCTGGGCATTACCCTGGAGACTTTAAGCAGAATAAGAAGCGCCACCGTACGAATTTGATATAGATCAAATGCGGCCTCTTCCCCACGTATCACCTTTGCCCAAAAGAATACGAAATGGAAGAAACAAACCTACGGTTACGGTCTGTTTGGGGAAAGTGGTGGCAACCTGTACGCAAGTGGTTTTACCCGCTTTGGCTGGCGTACGAAACTTCAATACGGTTTTATGATTATGCCTTCCTAACTGTACCCGCCTGTTTTATACTCTACAGGTTTTTCAACACCACCAACCTTACAGGCACTTCAATTGAAACTAAGCTAAAACCCATCTTATAATGGCAATTAAAAAGGTATTAATCATAAACGGTCACCCCGATAAAGAGAGCTTCAACTTTGCACTGGCCGAAGCCTACCGTAAGGGAGCCGAAGAATCAGGTACAGAAATAAAGGAAATCAACATCAGGGAACTGGACTTTAACCCCAACCTACAATTTGGTTACCGCCAGCGAACAGAGCTGGAGCCCGACTTGCTGGAGGCTCAAGCCAAAATAAAATGGGCCGACCACCTGGTGTGGATCTATCCTGTGTGGTGGGGCTCCGTTCCAGCCCTAATGAAAGGTTTTTTAGACAGGGTTTTACTTCCCGGATTTGCCTACCAAAAAAGAGAAAACTCATTGTGGTGGGATAAGTGCCTAACCGGAAAAACCGCAAGAATCATTTGCACGCTGGATCAGCCGGCCTGGTACTACAGATTGTTTAATGGCAGCCCCAGCCATACTATGATGAAAAAGCTAACACTAAATTTTGTAGGGATTAAGAAGGTGCGCATCACCGCTATTGGCCCCATCAGGCTTTCTAAAGAGAAGTACCGGGCAAAGTGGTTGCAGAGGGTTAAAGGGCTGGGACAAGGGAATAGGTAATATTAAGATGTGTATAGAAACTCTCGGTTAAAACATTATTCCTGTTCGTTTTTGATATGATGACTCTTCCTAAGCGTTTAAGCTGTTCAAAAGAGTGGTTTTACTTTTTTCTCGAGTCAAAAAAGTAAACAAAAAGCCCCAGCCTGTCAGTATTTTTATTGAAAACTACATTTCACTTCGCTGCAAATAAAAAGGCCTGCGGCTGCTTTATTTGCTGGCGCTCCGCTCCATTTGTTTTCTACTAAAAATCCTGAAGGGCTATCCTCTATTACCAGTCCACCATTAAACCGTGATTATCTATTTCTACCAAAACAGAAATAAGCCGGTCCAAAAGAACAAACCTTTCGTTTGGCCCAAGAGCATTTTTAAGAACTAGCGGCAAATAAAGCGGAACTGCGTTCTTTGAAAAAGAACAAGCATGAAGCTGAAATTTGACCGCGGTTTGCGAAGTTCAACGAAGCAAAAGTTCCTTAAAATGCTCTAGATTTTTGCTTCCTTTTTATCAATGAAAAAGGAAGAGCCTTGCGGCTTGAGCAAAGTGTTTCTTTTACTTTTTCCTCGAGGTCAAAAAGTAACCAAAACCCCCAGGCTGTTCAGTTTTTCTTTGAAGCCTACATTCCGTTTCGCTAAAATTTAGAAACTCCTTCCGCTTATCAGCGGAACTCAAACAGCCTAAATTTTTACGCTACACTGCTTTTGCCTTACTACAGAAAATCTGAAAGGCCTATCCTAAAACACTAACCTCGCGGTTGGCCAATGAACTTTTTCAAGAACTATCGGGCATTCAAATGAAACTGCATCCCGAAGAATGAGGGATAAGCATAAAATGCAGAATGAACCGTGGTTTTGCTTTTCCCAAAAAGCAAAAAGTTCCTTAAAAGTTCTAGATTTTTTGTTTCGTTTTGCATCATGGCAAAATGAAAAAGAATAGCTCCGTGGCTTGAGCAAATAATTCTGTTCGTTTTTGGCTTGACCCAAAAAGAACCAAAAAAGTCAAGGCTTCTTGAATTTTCTCTAAAACCTACCTTTCGCTTCACTGAAAAATAAAAGGCCTGCGGCTGCTTATTTTTCTGCGCTCCGCTTCAGTTGGTTTTAACGAAAAAATTCAAAAGGCCGGTCTTAAAGCACAAACTCCTGAAATGTCTAAAAACTTTATTTGCCACTCTTAAGTAGCTGCAGAGTTTATCTGGATTCTATAACTTCAATTGTGATGGGACCGGCATCGGCTCCACAGATTGGGCACCCACAGGCTGAAGCGGAGGATCGGCACAAAACGCTGTTTGAAGATCACGCGACAGCGGGATCAAGTTCGTTTTGTGCCCGTAGCAAAGCCTTAGTGGGTCATCGAGGAGCCAAGCCTAGATTTTTGCTTCCTTTTTATCGATGAAAAAGGAAGAGCCATTCGGCTTGAGCAAAGTTTTGCATCATGACAAAATGAAAAAGAAAAGTCCTGCGGCTTGAGCAAAGTGTTTCTTTTACTTTTTCCTCGAGTCAAAAAATAACCAGTTAACTACACCCTTGTGTGGAAGTTCATCAGTTCTTATCCTTTGACCTCATAAAATCAGTTTTACTCTGTGCTAAATCCTACTTCCCACCTACTCTTGAACCCAAATCTCAAACGACAGATTTTTACCATCACTAATAAACTTAGGAGCCGAAGAGTTGTCTGTAGATAGATTAAGCCTAAAAGTAATGGA
This sequence comes from uncultured Owenweeksia sp., assembly GCA_963975525.1. Taxonomy (GTDB): domain Bacteria; phylum Bacteroidota; class Bacteroidia; order Flavobacteriales; family Schleiferiaceae; genus Owenweeksia. The sequence continues at coordinate 7,501 of CAXBJE010000034.1, forward strand.
TCCGATAGAGTCATCCTTTTTATTAAAATCGTTATCGTAAAGTGAAATTACACATTCTTCAAACAGATCTCCCAGTAAAATGTGATCGTCTCGAACATCCCAAATAGTTGTTTTATTGTAGTAGCGACTATATTCAGTAGGGCTCTTAAAATTCAAGCCCTTTTTATTGGTAAGGGTAAAGTACACATCTGCAAGACCAGTAAAGCCCGTGCCATCCCATCCGTTTACGTTCGGTTGGTTTATTGGGTAGCTGAGTACCCTTATTTGTGATAACTTAGTTCTGTGATCTTCCTTTTCGCAAGAGAAAATTGCAGCCAGGCAGCAAATCAGCAATAGCTGGTATGGTTTCATGCTGAGGACTGTATGGTTTGAGCGTGTGAAAATATTAAAACTTTGTACAGTTTAACTGTATGTATTATTCGCCAAATTGGGTGGATTTGTATGCTGAACTCAGTAGATTAATTATTATCAGCGCCAAGTTCAACTCACATTTCTCGCCTCAACAGTTATTCGGACCTAATCCACTTTAAGTCCAAATGATATGTCACCACCATCAGTTATGGTTTTTGTTGACTTGTTATTGTCCGTAGACGAGTTTAGGATAAACGTGATAGAGCCGATATAGTCATCATCCGAATTGAATATGTCCCTGTCATAAAGTGAGATTACACACTCTTCAAATAAATCTTCTAAAAAAATATCTTCGTCACTTACGTCCCAGGTGGTGGTTACATTATAAGGTCTTTCATATTCTACCGAGCTAGAATAATTTAGACCACTATTGTTTGTTATGATAAAATACACATCGGCCGTGCCTATATTGCTAATGGCATCCCACTCAGATCCGTTGGGTTTGTTCTCCGGAAAGCTTTGTAATCTTATCTCTTGTACTTTAAAGTCATCATCTTTACAAGACATGACCAGTGCCATACAGCACATCAAAATTAGGTGGGATAATTTCATTTTAAGTTTGGTTTGGTTTGGTTTACGCGTGTTAAGGTAGTTTAAATTTGTAATCCTATACTTGCGAGAGTTTCCGATTTTCAATCCGTGCCTATATATTCAGGCGACACTAAACACCAAAACGAAACTCCTTATAATTTTTCTTTAACACCTCATTAGTTGCACACGCAACCAACATTACTACATTTGCGCTCTTATTATTACAGCGTGAAAGAATTAGACTTTTTTGCCGGGGAAGAAAACATAGTCCCCTGGATGGTGAAAACCATGAAGTGTGTGGATGCATTTGTATCTCAAGAGCTGGCTGCTGGCGGTGTGCCATTATCGCGAAAGCAAATGGTGGTGCTAAAAATTATTTATACCAATGGCCCCCTTCCCCAAAACGACCTGGCCTTTGTAACCGACCGTGACAAGGCCTCGCTTACCCGATTTATCAATACTTTGGAAAAGAAAAACCTTGTGGCCCGCATTCCCTCAAAAGACGATAAACGGGTAAACCTTATCCACCTTACCAAGCAAGGCGAAAAGCTTTTGAAAGACAATCTACCCATGTTTCAAAACATTGCCGCCAAAATGCACAAAGGCATTAGTATGGAAGATCGAAAAGTAGTGATCGACATCCTCAGGAAAATTCAGGAAAACACTAAAAAATAAACAATCGTTGTAACGACAACTAAATTACCATGACGAGAAAAATAATAATAGTTGCAATAAGCATCCTTGTACTGGCCGGTAGCTACCTTATATCAGGCACAGTAAAAAAGATCCGCCCAAAAAGAAGGGTATTAAAACCACAACGGTATTTACCCATATCATTAAAAATGGTGTGGTGCCCGTTGAAGTTACCGCCACCGGCAGCCTTTTGGCCAAAAACAGGATTGAGCTATACTCCGAAGTTCAGGGGGTGATGACCTCCCCTGCAGGCAGCTTTAAAGCCGGTACATCCTATAATGCTGGTGCTACTTTGGTAAATATTGATAGCGATGTGTACCGCGCAGGATTAATGTCTCAAAAGAGTAGCCTGCAAAACCTGGTAACCGGGGCCTTGGCCGACATTCGTTTGGATTACCCACAATCCTTTGATAAATGGAACAGCTTCCTCTCTAAGATTGACATTAACAAACCGTTACCTGCTTTACCGGAGGCAGCCTCTGATAAAGAGAAAATGTTTTTGACTGGTAGAAATGTTTACTCCACCTACTACACGGTGCGCAACATGGAACTTACCCTGGCCAAGTACATGATAACGGCCCCTTTTAGTGGGGTTTTAGTAGAAGCGCTGGTAACTCCGGGTTCACTTATTCGCCCAGGGCAAAAGCTGGGAACCTTTATTCAGCCCACTGTGTATGAGCTGGAAACTCCTGTAAACTCTTCCATGATTGGATATTTGGAAGTTGGGCAAACCGTGGAGTTGTTCTCTACCTCTGATGACAATCAAAAATGGGAAGGCAAAATTGCCCGAATCAACAATTTGATAAACACTGCCACACAAACCACCAACATTTATATAGAAGTAAAAGGCGATGACCTAAAAGAGGGTATGTTTTTGAAAACCCACATTATGGCCACTAAAATGGAAAATGCGGTGGAGCTTGAGCGCAGTGTTCTGTTCGACACCGATAAGGTATTTGTAGTAGAGGATTCGGTATTGGTACAAAAGCAAATTGAACCGCTGTACTACAATGATAAAACGGTGGTGGTACGTGGGTTGGCCGATGGCGAAGAGGCTTTAGCCAAATTACCCACAGGCGCTTATAGCGGTATGAAGGTGAAAATCTATCAGGATAAGTAACAAACTAAAAGTTGATGGATCAGGCCGTTTGCCCCTTAATAACATACCGTATTAGATGAAATCGATTATCTCTCATTTTATAAAATTCCCTGTTGCCGTAAATGTGGTCATACTAGCTGTGGTCATACTCGGCACGTTTGGGATGTTCAGTCTCAAATCCAGTTTTTTCCCTTTACAGGATTCTAAAATCGTAACCATACAAGTAAACTACCCCGGTGCTTCTCCTGAAGAAATGGAGGAAGGTGTGGTGCTAAAAATTGAGGACAACCTTAGAGGGATAGTTGGTGTGGATAGATTTACCTCTTCCTCCTCCGAAAACACCGCCAGCATTACCGTTGAAGCCGAAAAGGGTTATGATATTGACATCCTTTTGGCCGATGTAAAAAACGCGGTAGACAAGGTTCCCTCCTTCCCTGCAGAAATGGAACCGCCTATTGTGGCCAAGCAGGAAAACCTGAATCTGGCTATTGAACTGGAATTGAGCAGCAATCAAATTTCGCTGAATACCCTTAAAAGCCTAAGTCGCGAGGTTGAAAACGACCTTCGCTCCATTAATGGTATTTCTCAGGTTACTGTTACCGGTTATCCTGATGAGGAAATTACGGTTTCGGTAAATGAGGAAAAGCTGAGGGCCTATAACCTTACGTTTAGTGATGTTAGCAGAGCCGTTTCTACCAACAACATTTTGGTTACCGGTGGTACTATTAAAACCGAAAGCCAGGATTACCTCATTCGCGTAAGCAACCGCTCTTACTACGCTGATGGTTTTGAAAACATCATCTTAAAAACCAATGCCAGTGGTGGTATTGTGTATTTAAAGGATGTTGCCACACTTGCCGATGCCTGGTCCGAAACACCAGATAGATCGTATTACAACGGAAATCCATCCTTGTCAATTAGCGTTAGTACAACCAATAATGAGGATTTGGTGGAAGCTGCGGCCAATGTTACCGCCTATGCCGGTACTTATAATGAAACTCATGGCAACTCCACTCTTAATGTTACTAATGACCGTTCTCAAACCATAGTAGAACGTACTGAATTGCTTTTGGTAAATGGTCTGCAGGGAATTGCCCTTGTGCTGTTTTTCCTTTCGCTGTTCCTGCGTCCGCGCCTGGCAGCCTGGGTGGCATTTGGAATCCCTATTTCTTTTATGGGGATGTTTATGGTGGCCTCTTACTTTGATGTTACCATTAACGTACTATCCCTTTTCGGGATGATCATTGTGATTGGAATTTTGGTGGATGATGGTATTGTAATAGCCGAAAATATTTTCCACCATCATGAAAAAGGCAAAGGCAGAATACAGGCCGCTATTGATGGAACTATGGAGGTTATGCCTGCTATTATTTCAGCCATTCTTACTACTGTTGTGGCTTTCTCCACCTTCTTCTTTTTAGATGGGCGAATAGGCGAGTTTTTTGGAGAAGTATCCATTATTGTAATTCTTACCCTTTTATTCTCTCTTTTTGAAGCACTTGTAATTTTACCGGCCCACATCGCACACTCACGGGCCTTATCACCAGAGCAAAAAACCTATTGGTTTAATAAATGGGCTTCGGGCTTTTTAGATTTTTTACGAGATAAACTCTACAGCCCCGTTTTGCACTTTGTAATGGAGTACAAGATTTTAGGCTTCTCCATTATTATTGGGCTATTTATGATTACCACCGGAGCCATTGGTGGTGGTATTATCAAAACCACCTTCTTCCCGGTTATTGCTTCTGATCAGGTAAACGTAACGCTAAAAATGCCTCAGGGTATTAACCCTGCCGTTACGGATTCAATAATGTCGGAAATTGAAGTGGCTGCTCGCAAGGTAAATGAACAGTTCACTGAAAAACAGACCGGCAATCTGGAGGTATTTCAAAGCATGATTACACGCTTTGGGCCGGGCAATGCCAATGCCTCTTTAAAAATAAACCTGTTGCCAGGAGAAGAGCGCGACTTTACTTCCTCAGAAATTGCAAATGCCATTGCCGAAGCGGCAGGTACCTACCCTACGGCTGAAAGTGTAGTGTTTGACGGAGGTTCCAACTTTGGTGGCAAACCCGTTTCTGTATCCTTATTAAGTTACAATATTGAGGAGCTTAAGGCCGCAAAAGCTGAGCTTAAACAGGCTCTTGCCGAAAATACCCTCCTTAGGGATATTAGCGATAACGACCCTGCTGGAATCAATGAAATTGAAGTAACCCTAAAGGATAAGGCCTATGTGCTTGGATTTACTTTAAATGATGTTATCAGTCAGGTACGTGCTGGCTTTAACGGTCAGCAGGTACAACGCTTTCAGCGCGGACAGGATGAAATAATTGTATGGGTGCGGTACTCCAGAGATGAACGCTCCTCCATCAAAAACTTTGAAGATATGCGCGTGGTTTCTCCAAGCGGAGAGCGTGTGCCACTAAGCGAAATCGCTGATTATACCATTGCCCGTGGTGATATTAGCATTAATCACCTGGATGGAAAACGTGAGATAAAAGTGGAGGCCGACCTTAAAGATCCTAAGGAAAGTGCTACCGACATTATTGCCGATATACGAGAGAATGTAATGGTGGATATAACTGCCAAGTACCCATCGGTAAGCGCTTTGTATGAAGGGCAAAACCGTGAGGCCAGCAAGGTTTCCAGTTCGGCCGCCAAGGTGTTTCCGATTATCATATTATTGATTCTACTCATTATTGCCTTCACCTTCCGCTCCTACATTCAACCCATAATACTATTGATACTGATTCCTTTCAGTTTAATTGGCGTGGCCTGGGGTCACTGGATTCACGACTTTCCAATCAACATGCTTTCGGTGTTGGGTATTATTGCCCTTATCGGGATTGTGGTGAATGATGGTTTGGTACTAATCAGTAAGTTCAATCACTATTTACAGGAAGGTTTAAGTTTTGATGACGCCTTACTAGCGGCCGGAAAATCAAGGTTTCGGGCCATATTCCTTACCTCTTTAACCACTATTGCTGGTCTTTCTCCACTTATTTTAGAAAAGAGCCGTCAGGCACAGTTCCTAATTCCTATGGCTATTTCCATAGCCTATGGAATTGCCATTGCTACTGTGCTTACGCTAATAATGTTGCCAATGCTGTTGGCCTTGGGCAATACCATAAAAGTGTATTTGCTCTGGCTTTGGGAGGGCAAAAAACCAACTAAGGAGTCTGTAGAACCCGCTGTGGAAGAGTTGCACAGCAGTGATGATCATCATGAAGCCATTAATGCCCCCTATGAAAATCACTAAAAACACACATTCTGCAAATCATAGATTTATGAATACGAAA